>JAMONB010000076.1 GCA_027066745.1 Flavobacteriaceae bacterium | reverse complement strand
GCAGAAAGGCAGTTTCGGGTGAGGTAAAATACCAAATTTCGATTTTTGACCCTAAGGTCAAAGCTTGTGCCCAGCTTGACTGGGTGTGAAACCAGCTAAATACCCCTATGGCTTGCCTCGGGGATAGTTGGTTTCAAGAAATTTTTATTTAAAAAAGGGTTAGAGCCTGCTGTCAAGGTAGGTTTTCTGACGCTCTTGTGTCTACGTAAAGAAGAACCATAAATGAGCCAAGCAGAAGAGTCTTGATTCTTGAAGCGAGGCGGTCTTGTTTCATACTCTTAGTACATAGTTCATTTTAAGGACTTCCACAGGTAGAAATTCAGGTATGATTCCCAATTTTTAAAACCTTTAAAGATTGAATCAATTTTATTTTTTGATGGTTTTTTATTGGTTTTATAAATAACATGAATGGCTTTATTTAGACCAGAATCTCCATAGGTTATACAAGACATGTCTTGAAAAGACTTTAAGAGTACATAATTTGCAGACCAAACACCTATTCCTTTAATTGCAGTTAATTGCTCAATTCTTTCATTTGTATTCTTACATTTAAACAAAATTTCTTTACTTATTTGACCCTCAAGAAATGCATTACTAATGTTCATTAAATAATCGATTTTTTGCCTTGAAAACTTCATTGAAATTAAATCATTTCTACTTGCTTTAGCCAATATTTCAGGTGTTGGAAAAGTAAAATAAACCTGATTGTTAACTATTTCTTTTTCCCCATATTTCTCAACCAATAATCGTTTTAATTTATAAGCAAAGGTTAGGTTTATTTGTTGCCCAATAATTGCCCAACAAATTGCTTCAAAGAGATTAGGAATACTAATTATTCTACTACCATAATATTCTTTAGTGAAATACGATAGCTCTTTATGCTTATCTAATAAGGTGTAAAAGGGTTCAATATTTCGAGTTAAATCAAACCATTCTATCACATAATCTTTTACTTCTTGTAGGTTCAATTCCGATATTTCTCTTTTCTGTAATTCAATTTCTAAAGACTCTCTTTTCTGATAAATTTTGATGATTCCTTTTCCATCAGAAAGGTGAATTAATTTTGATACCGCTTTATCGGAGAGCTCATATAAGCATTCGTCATAATCTCTATCTAAAAAAGATAAAGTCTCGTTAAACGAAAAGATTTTAGGGGTCTTAATGCGAATTGTTCTAAAAACATTCATATTCTATTCGTTTTATAAGTTGTTTTTTTCAAAATTAAGTAACCACTTTTTTTTATGTAAACCACTTGCATAACCTGTTAGGCTTCCGTTAGAGCCAATTACTCTATGACACGGAATAATAATACTAATTCTATTTGCTCCATTCGCAGCGGCTACTGCTCTTACTGCTTTACGATTATTTATAGCAATTGCTTGCTCTTTATAACTTATCGTTTTCCCGTAGGGAATATTTAACAATTCATTCCAAACATTCTCTCTGAAATCAGTTCCAAAAACATCTAAAGTAACAGTAAATGTTTTTCTTTTTCCTTCAAAATACTCATTTACTTCTTTTTTTACATCTGTTAGATGTTCATTTCTCCCAGGAAGGATAATTGCATTAAACTGTTTTTGAATTTCATCAAATTGGTTCTCTATCCTTTTCTGACCAATAAAGCCTAAAAAACACACACCTTTTTTTGTTGCACATGTAACAATACTACCAATTGGCGAACTAAAACGTACTACATTAATGACATTTCTGATTTTGGATTTACTGGCAGATTCACCAAACAAAGAGCGGTAACTTTCATTAAAACCACTCAAAGATTCATAACCACTTTCAAATGCAGAATACGTGATTGAATTTCCTTTTTTGATAGTAGTAAAAGCATAATTAATACGTAACATTCTTTGAAAAGAATGAAACGTAATATTATAGTTTTTTTTAAACCACCTTCTAATAGTATGTGGTTCAATACCTTTTAATTTCAATAGTTCATCACTAATTTTTTGATGAGGAGATTGTTGTAATTCAGCAATAATTTTCTTGATATATATTGGTGTTTCTCCAATTTTTTCCATGGGTTTACAGATCTTACAAGGGCGAAATCCATTTTGTAAGGCTTCTTCTATAGTATCATAAAATGTAACATTCTCTGCTTTAGGAGTTCTTGCTCTACAAGATGGATGGCAGAAAATACCTGTTGTCTTTACCGCTGTAAAGAAAGTGCCATCATATTTGGTGTTTCTTGTACCAACTACATTATACTTATCTTTAAATGACATTTTATGATTGCTCACTCTTTTATATTTTTTAAGGTATTTATTTGTTTGCTTTTCTGAGGCATAAATTATGTAAAAATTGGGTTAAAAGAGCCGTTTTTAGTAATTTCAATTATAGATTTCTCTAATTTATCAATCATATTGTTATATAAAAATGGACCACTACTAATTCTTTTTACTCCTAAATCTTGTAAAGTATTAAAATTAGGTAAATTTGGCATACACATTACATTAATAGGTAACGAGGTAGTCGCTACAACTTGTTGTATCTCACTCTCAGCCACAAGACAAGGGACAAAAATTCCGTCTGCTCCAGACTCTTCATATATTTTTATTCTTTTTAGAGTTTCTTCAAGTGGATTTGCTAACCCCATAATATAAAAGTCTGTGCGAATATTAAGAAAGATATCAATTTTGTTATTAGCTAAGTGTGATTTTATTATTTGGATTGTTTTACCAAATTCTTGAGCATTTACAATTTCTCTTTCTGAATTTGTTATTGAATCTTCAATATTAATTCCGACAACTCCCAATTGTTGAAGTGAAATAATGTTGTTGATAATTTCAACGGTATTACTACTATAACCACTTTCAATATCAACAGTTAAGGGAATTTCTATTTTGGACTGTATATTTTTTACAATTCTCAATAAATCTTTAAACGGCATTTTTTCTCCATCTTCATATCCTAAAGATATTGCAATTGCAGCACTTGATGTGCCAACAGCGTTGAAGCCTAACTTCTGAAATAAAAGGGCACTCTGTGCATTCCAAACATTGCCTAATAGCAAGGGTGAGTCTTGATTGTGTAAGTTTTTAAAGGGGCTAAATTTATTCATAATACGTTGTTTTAATTTATGGAACAAAGTAACAAAGCTTATAAATAGGATGCTACCGAAAACTTGACAGGTATGTTTTTTAATACGAGAAGAATTTTAATTACAATAATATATACATCTGTTTCTAGTAGATGAGTTAGATTTATATTTGAATAAAGAGTTTGTTCAATAAATAACAAATTAAAGTTGTATTATGTATGTTGTATTAGTAACCCGAATAGTCCTATTTTTTTAATAATACAATTGAAAACAGTAATATTAACAAGAGTTTTTTTATTAAAAAATCAAGTTTAATAGAGTCATTAGCACTTAGAAAATTTCATTAAATACAAAAACATGAAAAGAAATACCTTAATGTTAGTAGTTTTTATATTACTTTTTAACTCCTGTAAATCAACCATTTCGTTGGTAAAACAAGACCAAAAAATTATTATTTTAAATATTAATCAAAAAGCCCCAATTGATTCAGAAATTCTAAAAAAGGTGAA
>JAMONB010000075.1 GCA_027066745.1 Flavobacteriaceae bacterium | reverse complement strand
CTTAAAAATAAAAGTATGAGTTTGCCCTGGTTAGCTCAACCTTTTATGTTTGCTTTACCAAAAATCTACTATGAACCTAAAAATTACCTTATTTATCTTCTTTGCTTGTCCATATCTATTTGCACAGGTTACGGGTACAATAACTGATAAAAATAATGATCCTTTACCTTTTGTAAATGTCTATTTAAAAAGTACCAGTACAGGAACAACAACAAACAATGACGGAAAATATGTACTAAGTCTCAAAAAAACGGGTAATTACACCATTGTTTTTCAATTCTTAGGTTATAAAACCATTACAAAAAAGGTTCATGTTTCGAGTTTTCCTTATCAATTAAATATTACATTATTAGAAGATACTTATAATCTCAATGAAGTTGTTGTTAATACCAAAGATAACCCTGCTCATAAAATTATAAGAAGTGCCATTGCTCATAGAAAGATAAATTCACAAAAAAGATCAAATTTCACTGTCGATTTCTATTCTCGTGGAATTTATCGGATAAAAAATGCTCCAGAAAAAATACTTGGTTTTGAATTAGGAGACTTAGGAGGTGGCTTAGATTCTACTAGAAGTGGTGTAATTTACCTCTCTGAAACTATTTCAAAAATCACAAAGAGTAAGCAGCAATTTAAAGAACAAATTATCGCTTCAAAAATTAGTGGAGATGATAACGGATTTAGTTTTAATCAAGCGTCTCAAGTAAATTTTAATTTTTATAAAAACGTTGTTGAATTGGGTGAAAACATTATTTCTCCAATTGCTAATTATGCATTTAATTATTATAAATACACCTTAATAAACAGTTATTACGAAGGCAAACATCTTATCAATAAAATAAAGATAACTCCCAAAAGAGTAACTGACAATGCCTTTAATGGTTTTATTTACATTATTGAAGATACCTGGGAAATTTATGCTGTTGAGGTTTATGTAACAGGAAAGCAAATACAAACGCCACAGGTTGAAAAGCTCTATTTAAAACAAAATTATTCATATGCGATAAAAGATAGTTTATGGTCTCTATTTTCACAAAGTATTGATTTTAAATTTGGAATTTTCGGAATAAATATAGATGGTCGATTTACTTCAGTCTACAATAATTATAATTTAAAACCAGATTTTACCAAAAAAACATTTACCAATGAAGTACTTGCTTTTGAGGATAAAGCCAACAAAAAAGACACCCTTTTTTGGAATAAAATTCGCCCAGTACCACTTACTTTAGAAGAAACAAAAGATTATCAATTAAAGGATAGTATCAAGGTGATTCGAAAATCAAAAAAATACTTAGACTCTATTGATGTAAAACAAAATAAGTTTAAAATAGCGAATTTATTATTGGGATATTCCTATTGGAATACATATAAAGATTGGAACTTAACTATTGGTTCGCCAATATTAAATTCAATGTTTAATACAGTACAAGGTTGGCATACCAATATGAATGTTACTTTTTCTAAAAACGATAAAGATCAGGGTAAATCTTTTCAACTAAAATCAAAGTTAGATTATGGACTTTCAGACCATCAATTTAGAATTAGTGGAGGTGTTAGGTATCAATTTAACAATAAAAATAAGCCTTATATTGCCATTGATGGAGGTAGAAATATTTCTCAGTTTAATCATGAAGAACCCATTTCATCTATTATAAATGCAGCAAGTTCTTTGTTGTTTGAACGTAATTATGCTAAATTTTATGATAAAACCTTTGCAAGTATTGCTTATGGGGCAGAAGTGATTAACGGACTAGAACTGAGCTCATCATTAGCTTATGAAGACAGAAGTCCTTTATTTAATACTACCAATTATGTAATTTTTAATCGTGATGATGTGGTTTATAGTTCAAACCATCCGCTACAGCCAAATAATTATACAACAGGGATAATTGATAAACACCAAATCTATAAACTTAATATTTCAGCAACAATAAATTTTGCACAAAAATACATTTCGTTACCTGATAGAAAGGTAAACTTATTTTCTTCAAAATACCCTACCTTAAAATTACAATATACCAAAGGCTTTGGTGCAAGTACAGCTACTTATAATTACGATTTTGCACAAGCTAATATTTCTCAATTTATAGAAGTAGGTAATAAAGGCTCTTTTACCTATAATTTTACTGCTGGTAAATTTCTAAAAACGAATGAAATATCATTTGTAGATTATAAACATTTTAATGGAAATCAAACCCATGTAAATCTTGATGGAAGTTATACCAACTCCTTTTATTTATTACCTTACTATGATTTTAGCAGCCATAGTGAATTTGCTGAATTACATACTCAACATCATTTTAATGGATATTTGTTGCGTAAAATTCCTTTACTAAATAAATTACAATGGGAATTGGTGATTGGAGCAAAAGCATTATTTACAAAAGAAAATAAACCTTATTCTGAATATTCAGTAGGACTAGACAATATTGGTTTTGGTAAGTTTCGGTTTTTACGTGTAGATTATGTGCGGTCAAGTTTTAATGGAAAAACAAGTAACGGATTTATGTTTGGACTTAGTTTTTAATTCCCATCCTAAAGAACTACGCTCGGTGATTACATTAAAGCAATGCTTTAATTTTGTTAACCCAAAGGGAAGGGCTTAAAAAAGTATAACTATGAATAGCAAAATATTATTTTTATTATTGAGTATACTCAGTTTTTCTTGCCAAAAGACAAAACCGAATACTTTATTTGGTGAATATGTCATCAAAGATAAAATCAATACAAAAGTTGCTAAAACCTATACTGTAGAAATTGAACACATTCAGCAATTTTCCAAACAGAAAGGCTACAATCAAGACATTGCTTTTATGATTGATTATTCTTTGCATAGTGGCTACCAGCGATTTTTTGTGATCGATTTAAAAAAAGGAGAAATCCTTAAAAAAGGATTGGTGTGTCATGGTGGAGCAAAAGGGAAAAATAATAGTGGAATTCCTACAGCATTTGGTAATGTAAATGAGAGTCATTGTACTTCTTTAGGTATGGCGGTTATTGGGAAAAGAGCGTATAGTAGTTGGGGTAAGCATTATAAATATTGGCTTGATGGATTGGAAAAATCAAATTCAAACATGCGTAAAAGAGTAGTGGTGCTCCATGCTTGGGATGGTGTGGATGATAAAGATATTTATCCTAATGTATTGGCTGTAAGTTGGGGTTGCCCAACAGTATCTGTCCAGTTTCTAGATGAATTGGATGTTCTTCTAAAAGAACATGAGAAAGTGTTGTTGTATTCGTTTTCCAATCCTTAACCCTTCCCAAAAGGAAGGGGATCACGGTGTGTCTCTATACTATCTCCATTTTCTTTAACAAAAAAGAGGCATTCATGTTTTTACAAATACCATCTTTCAGCTTGTAGTCAAAATGCAATTCGTTATTGATAATCTCAGCATCAAAATAATAGTTTTCAATTTCTGAGAGTTCTTTTTCAATTTCACAAAGGCTTAAATCAAAAAACACTTTTTAAGGTTTTTAAACAAGATGAATAGAATAATTGTCCCCTTGAGGGGTGTTCATAATTGCTCATTAAAGAAGTATTGTTATATATTTATCCCAAAAATAATAGGGACATATAATGAATA
>JAMONB010000074.1 GCA_027066745.1 Flavobacteriaceae bacterium | reverse complement strand
CCATAAGGTAAAAACTTACGAAAGCTTTTACCGTCAATCGGGTCAGTATATTTTGATCCTTTAAGGAATAAAGCAAATAATGGACGTACCCAATAACTGGCTTTTATTAAAAAAGGACGGGGAATAGTGTTTAGTATGTATTTAAATAGAGACACGAATTTTCATGGATTATTATTTATTTTCTTTTGAATTAAATAGTAAATTAAAAAACACCTGAATATTGATAATGATGCCAAGTATTATCAAATTATATCCAGTTACAAAACCAATACTGTAGTGTAATATTTTGAGTAATAACCCTGAAATTATTAGTGTAATGCTAATTATAAATAATATTCGAGTGTATTTATTTTTCATTTTCACTTTGTGCAACTCTGCGTTTTTCTGAGAGCTTCTGTGTAATAGTATCAAATTCGTGTCTATTGTCTAAACTCATCTTCTTCATCACTCTCAATTCCTAAGGCATCATAGACATATTTAAATGTAGAAAGCAGTTCTGGTTTTCCGTTAACAATGGCTACATCATGTTCAAAATGAGCAGAAGGCTGACCGTCAGCTGTTAAAATTGTCCATCCATCTTTTAGTTGCTTGATTTTATGCGTACCCATATTAATCATCGGTTCAATAGCAACAACCATTCCTTCTTTAAATTTTTTACCTCTGCCACGTTTTCCATAATTTGGCATTTCAGGATCTTCATGCATTTTTTTTCCTAACCCATGACCAACAAGCTCACGTACCACACCATAACCAAAATTTTCACAGTAATTTTGGATGGCAAACCCAACATCACCAACGCGGTTACCTGCTTTAAACTCTCTAATACCCACATATAGACTTTCTTTGGTAACGGTTAAAAGTTTTTTTACTTCTTGACGAACTTCACCCACCTCAAAAGTATAAGCATGATCGCCATAAAATCCGTTTTTTAAGGCACCACAATCTATAGATATAATTTCACCACTTTCTAAAGGTTTATCATTAGGGATGCCGTGTACAACTTGAGTATTCGGACTCATACATAGTGTATTCGGAAAATCATACAAACCTAAAAAACCAGGGATAGCACCTTGGTCTCTTATAAATTCTTCAGCTAATTTATCTAATTGTAATGTAGTAACACCAGGTTTAACCTCACTAGCTAATAAGCCAAGAGTTTTAGAAACAATCAATGCACTTTCACGCATTAGTTCAATTTCTTCTTTGGTTTTTATTTTAATCATAAAATATATATAAAGTGCAAAGATAATTTAAAAAACAGAATGTTTGGCAATTATAACAGACATGATTTTTAACAGGTTTTATAAGATTCTAAATATATAATTTTGTCCAGTAAAACTATAGTATTATGTACAAAGCTATAACTGCAGAAGAAGCTGTAAAAGTTATAAAGAGTAATGATAGGGTGTATATTCATGCTGCGGCAGCAGCACCCCAAGCTCTGATTAATGCAATGACTGAAAGGCATGAAGAATTGAGAAATGTTGAAGTTTGTCATTTACATCTTGAAGGGAAGACTCCTTATGCCAATCCAGATTTAAAAAATAGTTTTCATGTCAATTCATTTTTTATTGGAAAAAATGTGAGACATACCTTGACAGCTGGTAATGGTTCTTATACTCCAGTCTTTTTAAGTGAATTACCATTATTGTTTAGACGGAATATTTTACCTATTGATATTGCTTTAATTCAGGTTTCATTACCAGATAAACATGGGTATTGTTCTCTGGGAGTTTCAGTTGAAGCAACCATAGCTGCTATTGAAAATGCAAGACATGTTATTGCTCAGGTTAATTCAAAAATGCCTAGAACTCATGGTGCAGGAATTATTCATATTTCTGAACTTGATTCATTTGTTGAGGTTGATTTAGATTTACCAGAAATACCCTATTTTGAGCCAACAGAAATTGAAAATAAAATAGGAGGCTATATCGCTGAATTGATTGATGATGGAAGTACTCTACAAATGGGTATTGGTAACATACCCAACTCAGTACTAAAACGATTAACCAATCATAAAAATTTAGGTATTCATTCAGAAATGATTTCTGATGGTGTGATAGACTTGATATTAAAAGATGTTATCAATTCTAATTTCAAAGGGATAGATCAAGGAAGAGCCATGGCTACTTTTTTAATGGGCTCAAAGCGGTTGTATGATTATGTTGATGATAATCCTTTTATTGAAATGAGAGGTGCAGATTATGTAAATGATGTATCAATTATACGTCAAAATCCTAAAATGATAGCTATTAATTCAGCCATTGAAGTTGATTTGACTGGTCAAATTTGTGCAGATTCTATAGGATCAAGAATGTACTCAGGTGTTGGTGGTCAAATGGATTTTATTAGGGGAGCATCGTTAAGTGAAGGAGGTAAAGCAATTATAGCCATTCCTTCTACTACAAAAAAAGGTATAAATAGAATAGTACCTTTTTTAAAGCAAGGGGCAGGGGTAGTTACCACTAGAGCCCATGTACATTATGTGGTCACGGAATATGGAGTAGCTAATTTATATGGTAAAACATTAAAACAACGAGCAAATGCCTTGATAAATATTGCTCATCCAGAATTTAGAGAAAAATTAGAAAAAGATTATTCAAGAAAAGAGTTTTAAAATTTCCAAAAACTTTTCTTTTTCTTAGGAAGCTTAGCGTTAGGATTGTCTTTTATTATTTTATAAATTTCACCCCAACCTATCATCCCTCCTATATTTCTGTCGTCAATAAAAAGGTCAGCATTTATTTTACGACTTGTTTTTCCTATAAAATCTTCTTCAGGGTAACTGCTATTTACAGCATAAAAAGTAACGCCATTTTTTTTACAAAAATCAACAGCATCTTGTAGTCTTTGACCATGTCTATAGGTCCAAAGTATCAATCTATGACCATCCTTTTGTAATTCTTTAATGGTTTCAAAAGCAAAAATTTTAGGAGAACCTACTTTCGGATAAGCATCTTCTACGATGGTTCCATCAAAATCAATAGCAATAATTAAAGGATCTTTAGGTATCATTTAGAGTTCTTAATTTAATTACAAATTTAGTGTATTAAAACAGAATACAAAATACTAAACAGATTACCATTGATTTTAGTATTTAAAAATAAAAATTAATTACTATCATATGAATGTTTATAAGGTTCTTCTTTAAGAATTTTCAAGATATCTTTCTCTAAACTTTCTCTAGGATACTCAACATATCTACCTATTTCTTTATCTTCTTTATAGAATATTAGCGTAGGTACTCTAAAAATATTTAATCCTTCTTGAAGGTTGTCAGATGTTTTTTTAGATCTATTTACGGTTATCATTTCTAAATTTTTATCATCAAAATTTACAGCTTCTAACAGTTTATAAAAACGAGGAACTTCACGTTTACTATCACCACACCAAGTGCCCATAAATGCTTTTATAGAAACTCCTTTTAAATATTTTTGTATTTCTTTAGTCACAGTAGTATCTAAAGTGTAATTTTCATAGTTTTTGTCAAACCAAATATTGTATGGAGCTTCTTTAAAATCAGATTTTGAAGTTATACCTTCTAAGTGATTAGGTTTAATAATAATTGAGTCCTTTTTTTGAGCAAACGTAT
>JAMONB010000073.1 GCA_027066745.1 Flavobacteriaceae bacterium | reverse complement strand
TGCTCAAAGCGACATTTCAAAAATCTTAACTGAAATAGCTACAGCTCCTTCGGCTAAAAATATAGAAAATGATATTCGTACTTTAGTTAATTTTGGTACAAGACATACGTTGTCTGATACGATTTCTCAAACTAGAGGAATAGGAGCGGCACGACGTTGGATCAAATCTGAGTTTGATGTGATTTCAACCAATTGTAACAATTGTTTAGAGGTAAGTTACCAGCGTAATTTAGTACCGAAAAATGATAGGAGAATAATCAAAGATACTTGGGTTGTAAATGTATTGGCAATTCAACGTGGTAAAACGTATCCTAATCGCTATATAATTATGTCAGGCGATATAGATTCTAGAGTTACTGATCCAAATAATTTCACTTCAGATTCACCAGGAGCAAATGACAACGCATCTGGTATGGCAGGGACATTAGAAGCTGCCAGGGTATTGAGTAAATATGAATTTCCAGTTTCAATAATTTATGTGGGACTTTCTGGTGAAGAGCAAGGTTTGTATGGCGGACAACATATGGCAAAAGTTGCAAAAGAGCAAGGTTGGGATATTGTTGGTGTATTGAATAATGATATGATTGGAAATATTAAAGGTATTGACGGTGTAATTGACAATAGTACTTTTAGAGTTTTTTCAGAAGCAATTTCTATGGATGTGACTGAAAAACAAAGAAAAGCCATGCGTTATTATGGAGGTGAGGTTGATGGGCCATCTCGGCAACTGGCACGTCATATTGATAAGTTAACAGATGATTATATGACAAATTTAGATGCCATTATGATTTATAGATTGGATAGATTTGGTAGAGGAGGGCATCATAGACCTTTTAACGATGCAGGTTTTACAGGAGTCCGTATTATGGAAACTCATGAAAATTATAATGAACAACACCAAGATGTTAGAACTGAAAATGGAATTAAGTACGGAGACGTGATGGCATCAGTTAATTTTGAGTATGCGGCTAAATTAACGGCGGTTAATGCTTTAACACTGGCATCTTTAGCTGCAGCACCTCCAGCACCTAAAAATGTTATGATTGGTGGTGCAGTACAACCATCAACACGATTAAAATGGGATGCTGTCAAAGATGCTAATGTTATTGGCTATAAAATTTACTGGCGAGACACTACATCACCGCAATGGCAACATAGTAGGTTTGTAGGCAAGGTAACAGACTACACACTCAAAAATATTGTCATTGATAATTATCTATTTGGAGTAGTTTCTGTTGGTGAAAATGGTGCGGAGAGTTTGGTTCAATTCCCTCGAAAGTTGATACCAAAAAATTAAGATTTTATTGTAATTCGAAATAGATTTATGTTAAAGTTTTCTTAAGCATGTAATTATTTTTGCAATCTGTCGTCTTATAATTAAAACAAATTGATGTTTAAAAAACAAGTTGATGTTTAAAAAAAGTATATTTTTTGTATTGATAATTAGTTTTTTCTCCTGTAATTTATCAGCAGAGAAAAATAAAGAAACTTCTGATTTTATAATAAATAATCAAACTATGAATGGACTAGAACTAGCAACTTTTGCAAACGGATGTTTTTGGTGTACTGAAGCTGTTTTTCAATTGTTAGAAGGAGTGGATACTGTCGATCCAGGTTATGCAGGCGGTACAGTTAAAAACCCTTCTTATGAAGAAATATGTACAGGCACAACGAATCATGCAGAAGTAATTAGAATAACATTTAATCCTAAAATAATTACTTATAGTGAATTGTTAGAAGTCTTTTTCAGTACACACGACCCAACAACATTAAATAGACAAGGTGCTGATGTAGGTACGCAATACCGTTCGGCAATTTTTTATCATAACGATAAGCAAAAAGCAGCAGCAACAGAGATTATATTGGCTTTAGAAAAAGAAAAAGTTTTTGATGATAAGATTGTGACAGAAATTACAGCTATTAATAACTATTATACTGCTGAAAATTATCATAAAAATTATTACAATAATAATAAAAATCAAGGGTATTGCCGTGCAGTGATTAACCCTAAATTAGAAAAATTTAAGGAGAAATTTAAAAATAAGCTCAAAAGAGAATAAAAAATTTGGTTGATTTTTGGTTTGGAAGATTTGTCGATATTTATTTTCGGCAAATCTTCTTTTTTAATAATTGTATCATAATTATCTTACCTTTCCACTTTAAAACACTGTACATGCCTTATAAGAAATTTGAAGAGTATAATATAGAAGTAACTGAAAATATTAAAAAGAAGTACCAGTCAATTATTGAGAGTATTGGTGAAGATGTAGAAAGGGATGGTTTGTTAAAAACTCCTGAAAGAGCTTCAAAAGCAATGCAATTTTTAACTTCAGGATATGATATGGATGCTGAAGAAATATTAAAATCAGCATTGTTTGATGAAAATTATTCTGAAATGGTTATTGTAAAAGATATAGAACTGTATTCGTTATGTGAGCATCATATATTGCCTTTTTTTGGTAAAGCACATGTCGCATATATACCTAATGGTAAAATTGTAGGTTTAAGTAAGATACCACGTGTGGTTGATGTTTTTGCAAGACGTTTACAAGTGCAAGAGCGTTTAACAGATCAAATTGTAAACACAATTAATAAGGTGTTAAAACCGCAAGGTGTTGCAGTAGTTATTGAAGCGTCTCATATGTGTATGATGATGCGTGGTGTACAAAAACAAAATTCTGTAACTACAACTTCAGCTTTTAGAGGTACTTTTAAAAATATGGAAACTAGAAATGAATTTTTAAAATTAATCAGTGCTAAACTCTCCTAATAATTTTGGCATTTTTATTGCTGTATTGTAATAAATTAAATGCAATGAATACTATAGAACCAGAAATTATTGAGCCTACTAGTAGAGACTCAAATACGACTAAAAAATTTAAACTTTTAGCTTTAAGTCTTTTATTTGATGCTATTGGGATGCTTTCTTTTACAATTCCTATAGTTGGAGAATTTACTGATGTCATTTGGGCACCAATCTCTGCACTTTTAATCTATAAAATGTTTAAAGGTGCTGAAGGAAGAATAGGAGGGATGATTTCATTTTTTGAAGAAATTATTCCTGGTTTAGATTTTATCCCAACCTTCACATTGACTTGGGTTTATAAGTTTATCATAAAAAAAGGAAAGTCGTAAAGTTTTGATTTTAAATAGATAACAATTTTTTGTGAATTGTTGAAATTTTTATATTTTAGAGCTCGATTTGAAGATAATAGTATTTTCAAAAATTTTATTTAATTAATCAAAAAAATTATGAGTGAATTAGCAGACAAATTAGCCAAATTAAAAGAAACAGCAACATCTCAATTAAATGAGTGTGGCGTTTCAAGTATAGATAATGATCTTCTTGATGATTTAGTTGGAAGAATGAAGTTGATTGTTAATAATAAAGATGCTATGTTAGTTTCTGGAAAAGATCCAGTTGAATTAGAAACAGTAAGAAAAAACTTTGTTGTTAAAAAATTAGGTGTAGAAGATGCTGACAAAGGAGCTGCAGCTGTTGCAAAAATTGCTGAAAAAATGTCAGGAATTAGAATGAAAAATAGAGTTGCATTTTATTACATGGTTCAAAAGGAGCTAGGTTAATAAAACAAACTATCTTAA
>JAMONB010000072.1 GCA_027066745.1 Flavobacteriaceae bacterium | reverse complement strand
ACACAAGAATTTTTAGACAATTTTGATTGGCATAAATATGAAGAAGGTATTGAGGTCGTTGATGAAGAAAAACTTAAAGCTTTTGATAAAGCTTTAGAAGGCATTGTTGGTTTTGTTGAAGAACATCAGGTTATTGATGGTACAGTAACAAGAATGACTGATCGTGAGGCTATCATTGATATCAATTCTAAATCTGAAGGTGTTATTTCTTTAAATGAATTTAGATACAATCCTAATTTAGCTGTTGGAGATACAGTTGAGGTATTGGTAGATAAAAGAGAAGATAGTACGGGGCAACTGGTATTATCTCATAGAAAAGCAAGAGTTATTAAAGCTTGGGAAAGAGTTAATAAAGCTCATGAAACTCAAGAAGTAGTTAATGGTTTTATTAAATGTAGAACTAAAGGAGGTATGATTGTTGATGTTTTTGGCATTGAAGCTTTCTTACCTGGCTCTCAAATTGATGTGAAGCCTATTAGAGATTATGATCAGTATGTAGAAAAAACAATGGAGTTTAAGGTCGTGAAAGTAAATCACGAATTTAAAAACGTAGTTGTTTCTCATAAAGCATTAATTGAAGCAGATCTTGCCGAACAGAAAAAAGAGATTATCAGTCAATTAGAAAAAGGACAAGTATTAGAAGGTGTGGTTAAAAACATTACTTCTTATGGTGTGTTTGTTGATTTAGGAGGTGTTGATGGGTTGGTGCATATTACTGATTTATCATGGAGTAGAATCAATCATCCAAGCGAGGTAGTTGAATTAGATCAAAAATTAAATGTTGTAATTCTTGATTTTGATGATAATAAATCTAGAATTCAATTAGGTCTAAAACAATTGCATAAACATCCTTGGGAATCTTTAGATCAAGAATTGAAAATAGGAGATAAAGTTAAAGGTAAAGTAGCAATTATTGCGGATTACGGAGCGTTTATTGAAGTAAATCAAGGTGTTGAAGGGTTGATCCATGTGTCAGAAATGTCATGGTCAACACATTTACGTTCAGCTCAAGATTTTGTAAAAGTTGGTGATGAAGTAGAAGCTGTAATTTTAACTTTAGATCGCGAAGAACGTAAAATGTCTTTAGGGATGAAGCAATTACATCCTGATCCTTGGACAGATGTAACTTCTAAATACCCTGTAGGTTCTAAACACACAGGTTTAGTTAGAAATTATACTAATTTTGGAGTGTTTGTTGAGCTTGAAGAAGGTATTGATGGGTTAGTTTATATTTCTGATTTATCTTGGACAACCAAAGTGAAGCATCCATCTGATTTTGTTAAAGTTGGTGATAAACTTGATATTGAAGTATTAGAATTAGATGTAGAAGGCCGTAAATTAAATTTAGGTCACAAGCAGACTACTGAAAATCCTTGGGATGCATACGAAGATAAATACACTGTTGATTCTGTACATAAAGGAGAGGTTTCTCAAGTAACAGATAAAGGAGTGTTAGTTTCTTTTGAAGGTGATACTGTTGAAGCTTTTGTTCCTTCTAGACATATGGAAAAAGAAGACGGATCAAAATTAGTAAAAGGTGATACTGTTGACTTTAAAGTATTAGAATTTAATAAAGAGTATAGAAGATTGGTTGTATCTCATACGGCAATGTTTAGAGCTCAAGAAGAAAAGGTTGTTAAAGCTACCAAGAAGAAAATGGATGATAATTTAGAGAAATCTACTTTAGGTGATATTTCTGCATTAGCTGAATTGAAAAGTAAAATGGATGCTAAGAAAAAGTAATTCATAAACCTTTTATAAGTATTAAAACCGCTGAATTTTTCAGCGGTTTTTTTATGAAGCTATATTCCAATCAATGTGATGTTATATGTTTAAATTGGTATAATCTATAAATACAATAATTAGGTTGTGTATAAAATGCACAAGCATACCTAACCAAAGTGTGTTATACTTACTTCTTAAATAACCCAAAACTAATCCAAAAGGGAATATCCAAATAAAAGAGATAACTGAGAAATGGATTAAAGCAAATATAAATGCTGTAGCTACAATGGTTTGCTTGTTACTTATAACTTTTTTTAATTGATTGAATAAAAAACCTCTGAAAGCAAGCTCTTCAAAAATTGGTGGTAAAATAGCAATGAATAATATTGACCAAAATAAAGGATATTCTAAAAAAACATATTGAGTATAATAGTTTTCTGTTTCTTCAAGTGAGAATAATGAATTTAAAAAATCTACAAAGAAATTTACAAACACACTAGAGATTATAGGAAAAACAATCGCAAATAACCATACTTTCCAGCCTAAATCAGGTATGCGGTAAAGCTTTAAAATCTTTTTATAACCAAAAAGGCTAAAGCCTAATACTAAAAAGGCAAATATTATCTCTGTAATGATTTCGTTAGTAAAACTATATGAAATGGTGTAAATATATGATGAAGTAAAAGAGAATAGTAACATAGTAATATAAAAAGCAATAATCAAGTTAATTGACGAAGCTTTGTCATTATTACTTTTAGATAATGAATTTCCGCATTTTGAACAAAAATTTATATTTTCTTTAAAAAGGGTATTACAAAGGTTACATTTAGTACTCATTCTTTAAAACCTTTATTTTAAATGAGATTGGTCAACTTTTTCTACTGAAGAAGCTGAATAAATTCCTTTACTTAGATAAGAAATAATAATTATTTTCCATAAAATACCTTTTGCTAGCGTTGTAGGTTCTTCAATTGCAGAAATAGTAATTGTGGTTAAATAGAGTAGTAGGCCAATTAATAAAGCCATTAGAGGTTTTTTTGAAGACCAGAAAGCAAGACCTAAATAAGCAATGCATAAAGAAAAATTTGTGACTAATAAATAAAGGTCTTTATTTTGGAAATATAAGAATAAACCTACAGCAAATGTTAATCCAGATATAGCGTATAGCGTATTTCTTGCTGATTTTATTTTTTTATCAGCTCCAACATGTTTATTGTTATCCATTGCTTTTTTAGCATGAAACTTAGCAATATCATTTTCAGAACCATTTTCTGGGTATCCGCAATTTTCACAAAAAATGGATTCTAATGCTAAGGCATTATTACACATTGAACAACTAGCGATTGTGATTTTATTAGTGTCTTCCATAAAGAATAGTTATTGGTTTACTATAAACAATACGTAATCTACAATAAAATATTATAAATAAATAATTAAGCAATTCTGTTCATTAAAAAAATGATAAAAAAAAGAATTATTTATAGATTAAAATAGTCTATTTTATTAAAAAAATGAATCATAAAACTTATCTTTGTACATTAAAAAAAGGGCATGAGTTTAATAAAATCAATTTCAGGAATTAGAGGTACCATTGGTGGTCAAGTTAATGATAATTTAACGCCAGTAGATACTGTAAAATTTGCTGCAGCATATGGAAACTGGTTAATTAAAAGAAATAGTAATTCTAAAAATTTAACTGTAATTATTGGTAGAGATGCTAGAATTTCAGGCAAAATGGTAAGTAGTTTAGTGGCAAATACGCTTGTCGGAATGGGAATCAATGTAGTAGATTTAGGCTTGTCAACCACACCAACAGTTGAAGTTGCTGTACCACTTGAAGGAGCAGACGGAGGAATTATTTTGACAGCATCTCATAATCCAAAACAATGGAATGCTTTAAAATTATTAAATGAAAAAGGAGAGTTTTTAGATGCGACTAACGGGCAGTCAATTCTTGATGCAGCAGAGCGTGATAATTATACCTTTGCTGATGTTGATGATTTAGGTACATATACTAAAGAAAAAGGGTATATGAATAAACATATTGATGAGGTTTTAAAATTAGATTTGGTAGATGTAGAGGCAATTAAGGCGGCTAGTTTTAAAGTTGTTGTAGATGCTGTAAACTCTACAGGTGGTATTGTTATTCCAGATTTATTAGAAAGACTTGGTGTCGAATGTGTCAAATTATATTGTGAACCAAATGGACAGTTTCCTCATAATCCTGAGCCACTGCCAGCTCATTTAATTGATATTTCTGCATTGGTAGTTGAAGAAAAAGCTGATTTAGGTATTGTAGTTGATCCTGATGTTGATAGATTGGCATTAGTATGTGAGGACGGGTCAATGTTTGGTGAAGAATATACTTTGGTAGCTTGTGCTGATTATGTATTGGGGTTAACTAAAGGCAATACAGTTTCAAACTTATCTTCGTCAAGAGCTTTGAGAGATGTTACCGAAAAGCATGGTGGCACATATCAAGCTAGTGCTGTTGGTGAAGTGAATGTAGTACAGTTAATGAAAGATAACAATGCAGTTATTGGAGGTGAAGGAAATGGAGGTATTATATATCCTGCTTCACATTATGGTAGAGACTCATTGGTTGGTGTAGCCTTATTTTTATCACATTTGGCGAAATTAAAAGTCTCATGTAAAACATTAAGAGAGAGTTATCCTAGTTATTTTATGAGCAAAAATAAAATTCAATTAACTCCTGATTTAGATGTTGATGCCATTTTAAAATTAATGGCTGAAACCTATAAAAAAGAAGATGTGAACACTATAGATGGTGTTAAAATTGATTTTGCAAATGAATGGGTACATCTTCGTAAGTCAAATACAGAACCGATAATTAGAATATACACAGAAAGTACTTCTCAAGCCAATGCAGATACTTTGGCCGAGCGTATTATAGAAGAAATTTTAAAAATAACTGGTTTATAATTTTATAAAAGATGAAAAAAGTAATAATAGTAGTATCGATACTTGTTGTTCAACTTGTGATTTCACAAGAAGAAATAAAAACAAATGATAAAGTTTTTACAAAATTAGAAAATATAAATTCAAGAAAAGGACAGTTTTTCGCATCTTGGGGATGGAATAGATCGTCATATTCAACTTCTGATATTACCTTTAAAGGAGATGATTTTGATTTTACACTTTCTGATGTGAAATCAAGTGATAAGCCAAAGCCTTTAGGGATTGGTTTTTTAGACCCTGGAGGATTAACGTTACCACAAACCAATTTTGAAATTGGTTATTTTATTAAAGACAATTACAATATAATTTTTGGTTATGATCATATGAAATACGTTATGCGTAATAATCAAACTGTAGGTATTAACGGTGAAATTTCGACAGGAGATTATCTTTTTGATGGAGCAGCCTACAATTTTGATGGTACATATAAAAATCAAACAATAAACTTATCAAAGCCTTTTTTGTTATTTGAACATACTGATGGTCTAAATTATATCTTTATTGGAGCGAATCGTTTTGATAATTTCAATAAATTACTACACATAAATACTGATAAATTTGAAGTGAATTTAGAAGAAGGAATTGATTTTGGGTTTGTTATGCCAAAAACAAATACTACTATTTTAGGAAACAAACGCTATGATCAGTTTCATGTTGCAGGTTTTGGACTGTCTGCAAGTGCAGGGTTAAACCTTACCTTTTTTAAACATTTTTATATAAAAACAGATTTTAAAATTGGTTATATTAATATGCCAGATATTAGAATTACAGAAGATGCTTCAGAAAAGGCAAAGCAACATTTTACATTTGCTGAAACATCTTATACTTTTGGCTATCGTTTTTATATTTTTAAATAGTAATACTTCAGATTGAATCTCAATTTTAAGAGAAACTATACGTACTTTTACTTTGTACTAAATTTATTTTGTTAAAGCTATGTCATTAGAAAACTATTTTAGCCAATTTAGAGAAAATATTATTGGCGTAGATCAAATATTTAAATCTCCTTTTGGAGAAAAAAAAATAATTTATACAGACTGGACAGCAAGTGGTAGACTCTATAGACCCATTGAAGAGAAAATTACCAATCAATTTGGTCCTTTTGTAGCTAATACACATACAGAAACTTCTATTACAGGTTCTGCAATGACACAAGCTTACCATAAGGCTCGTGAAATTATTAAAAAACATGTTAATGCTACAGATAATGACTGCTTAATTACTGAAGGCACTGGTATGACAGGAGTTATTAATAAATTTCAGCGTATTTTAGGATTGAAAATTTCTGAAAGTATGAAGGAGTATACTAAAATTCCTGAAGACTTAAAACCAATCGTTTTTATTACTCATATGGAACATCATTCTAATCATACTTCGTGGTTAGAAACGATAGCAGATGTAGAAGTAATCCCTTGTGAAGAAACAGGATTGGTCTGTTATAAGAGTTTTGAAAAGTTATTAGAAAGCTATAAAGATAGAAAAGTAAAAATAGCCTCAATTACTGCATGTTCTAATGTGACTGGCATCAAAACAGATTATCATAAAATGGCTAAAATGATTCATAGCTATAATGGATTTTGCTTTGTAGATTTTGCTTGTTCTGCTCCTTATGTACCTATTGATATGCATCCAGAAGATAAAGAAGCACGTTTAGATGCTATTTTCTTTTCACCACATAAATTTTTAGGTGGTCCTGGTACTTCAGGGGTATTGATTTTTAGTGATAAATTGTATCACAATACTGTACCTGACAATCCAGGGGGAGGCACAGTTACTTATACCAACCCTTGGGGAGACCATCGATATATTGAAGATATTGAATTGCGTGAAGATGGAGGTACACCAGGTTTTTTACAAACCATTAAGATAGCTCTAGCTGTACAGTTAAAAGAGCAAATGGGATCTGAAAAAATATTGGCTCGTGAACATGAAATTAACACTTATGTTTTTTCTCAATTAAAAGGTATTAAAAATTTACATTTATTAGCTGAAGAACATGAAGATAGAATTGGTGTTTTTTCATTTTATATAGATGAATTGCATTATAATTTAGGCGTTAAACTATTGAATGACAGGTTTGGAGTTCAAACCCGTGGTGGTTGTTCTTGTGCTGGTACTTACGGGCATTTTTTATTGCATATAGACTTACCAACCTCTGAAGAATACAAGCATAAAATTGAAGATGGTTGTTTGTTAGAAAGACCAGGATGGATAAGAATGTCAATTCATCCAACAATAACTGATAAAGAAGTTGCTTATGTTTGTGAGAGTATTAAAAGTTTGGCTAAAAATTTCAACGATTGGAAAGAAGATTACCATTATAATGCCACCTCAAATGAATATGAATATAAAAAAGATTATAAATTAGAACAAAAAATGGTTGAAAAGTGGTTTGAATCTTAAAGGAATTAGATTAATACTATGCCAAAATTTCAGTATAGAATTTATGTTATAGAATTGTCTAAACGTGTATTTACTGAAAATTCAAAGTTTAGAGTTGCCAACCCACAATTTAACGGAGTATTACAATGCCTTTATGTAGGTATGACCAGTAAAACGGCTAAAGAACGTTTTGCACAACATAAAACAGGATACCGAAATAAGAAAGGGTATAAGTTATCCTCTACTATAGTTGAAAAATATGGTTCGTACCTGAGACCGAGTCTTTACAATCATATTAAGCCATTATCGTCAAGAGCAGCAGCACTCAAAATGGAAGAACAATTAGCATTGACTTTAAGAAGACAAGGCTATGCAGTATGGTTTAATTAATTAGTTGTTTATTTCTTATGCTTAAACCGCTTATGTGTCCAGAAATAGTATTCAGGAGCTTCATAAATTGATTTTTCTAATTCTCGAAGGTAATTATCAGTAATCTCATAATTTTTATAATCAGTAGGGTTTTCGGCTAATAATTTAAAAGTAGTTTCATAATATCCTCGTTTAATTTTTTTTGTACGAAAAGAAAGTACGGACAAATTGTATTTTTTAGCTAACATCTCTGAGCCAGTAATTATTGGTACTTGTACACCTAAAAATAAACCAGAATGATGGGAGTTCTTTCTCTTAGGAGACTGATCTCCTAAAAAGCCATACATAGATTGAGTTTTACTTTTGTAATTGCGATCAATAATTTTAAAAATTTCTTGAGTAGGGACTAAAGTTGTATTAAACCGACCTCTTGTTTCTCTAATTTTTTTATCAAAATAGTTATTTTTTAATCTTTTAAAAACAGCATAACCATCAACTTTTACATGTAAATTTAAACAAAAAATCCATTCCCAATTTGCATAATGTGAGCCGAGTATTAATACACTTTTGTTATTGGCTTCCAATTCATTTAATAACTCAATATTTGTAAATTTATATCGTTTTGAAATTTCTTTATCAGAAATGGTAAAGGCTTTTATCATTTCTACAAAAATGTCTACAAAATGTCTATAGAATTTTTTAGAAATTTCTTTAATTTCTAGATCTGTTTTTTGAGGAAAGGCAAGTTTTAAATTTGAAGTTACGACCTTTTTTCTATAGCCAATAATATAATAAATAAGATAGTAAAAACCATCAGATATAAAATACAATACCTTAAACGGTAAAACTGAAAATATCCATATAAACGGATAAATAAGAATAAAGCTTATAAATTGCATTTAAAATATTTTGACAAATATCGGTATATTAATTTTATCTTTGAAAAAAATTTAATACAAATGAGTCCAGCAGTCATCGGAATTATCTTAGTAAACGTATTGGTATCTTTAAAAGGGTTTTCTGATCGCTTATTTTTTGAACACTATAAATTTCAAATTGGTCCTATTTTAAGAGGAGAAAAGTTACGTATGTTTTCTTCAGGTTTCCTACATGTAGATCAAGGACATTTATTATTCAATATGTTGACCTTATATTTTTTTGCTGACAGTGTGATAGGGCAAGTAGGGGTATTAAAATTTTTAATCATCTATTTGGGGAGTCTATTGGCAGGTAGCACTTTAGCATTGAGTTTTCATAAAAAGGAATCGCACTATAGTGCTGTTGGGGCTTCTGGTGCGGTAATGGGTGTATTATATGCGGCTATATTATTAAATCCAGGGATGAGAGTTGGGTTTATGTTTATTCCAATTCCAATTCCAGGTTATATCTTCGGTGTTGGTTATTTATTGTATTCTATGTATGGTATGAAAGCACAATTAGGTAATATTGGGCATAGTGCACATATAGGTGGTGCTATTGGAGGTTATGTATTGACCTTGGCATTGTTTCCATCATTATTTACTACAAATTTATTTTTAGTAGGAATACTTTCTGTACCTATAATATTGATGTTCTTGTTTAAGGATAAATTGGGAGGTTAACACTACTGTACCTTTTGTAAACCAATAATTTATAGTATTATTTTTCGTTATAGTTTTAATTAAAACTAGTTAAGGTGAAGGTTTTTTCAATAATTATATACTCATTTTTAATTTTTCTTATAAGTTGTCAAAATGATGATGATGAAAAGAAATCTAATGCATGTAATAGTAATGAGCTCTTAGAAACATTTATTACTCCAAATGGAGAGGAAATATTTATTTATAAAGACGGAAAATTATATACTAATAAAAATGGTTTATGTAATTTTGAATTTCAATATTTTGAACCTAATTTTTTAGAAGAGAATTATGTTATCAATGGTTCAGGATCATTTTTAAAAAACAGAACAGGCTTATTTCCTACTAAGAATAATTTTATAGAAAATTTTGAGAATACATCAGTATTTACTGATTTGTTTATTCATTCTTTAGCTGACACCGATTTGTATTGGACAAACATTACGCTGCAAAGTCCTGCAACACCTACAGTATCTGAATATGACGCATTGAGTAAATGTATATTTGATGGTACTTGTAGTTTTATTGATAATAAAATTGAATTGATAAGTGACCCAATAAATGCTTCTAATAAGGTGTTGAAATTTACAAGTGTACCTCCAATAGCAAATATGGTGACTTCTAAATCATCAATAGCATCAACTATAAATTTCTTTACAAAAGATTCAAATATTTGGTACAAGGCTGATTATTATATTGAAAGTGGAATACCTTTTAGTATTGTTGATTTTGAAAATTCTTATTTCTTTCAGTCCCCAGGACCAAGAGTTATTATTAGAGATAATAAATTAGAGTTTGAAAACAAATTTGGAGCCAAACTAAATATTAAGAATAATTCTAGTATTACCGTTCCTAAAAAACAATGGTTCACTCTTAAAGTACATTTAAAATATAGTAATGAAAATGATGGCGTTATTGAGTTATGGCAAGATGGCGTACAAATAATTTCAGAATCTGGAATTAATTTACCTACATCAAATTCAATCCAAAATGTACTAGAAGTAGGCGTCTCGGCATCTTCTGAAGGATGTGTGTTACTTTTTGATAATATGAGAATATCAGAAACCTCTTTTTAATACTTATCAGGATAATTTAGGTTTAGAAAACCAAAAAAGCCTTATCATTACAATAAGGCCTTTTCTAAATTCACTTTCCCTTTTTCTATTATCTTCTTCTTGTAGCAGTTCTGCCTCTTGAAGTATTTGTAGTATTCCTTCTTGTCACAGAAGAATTAGTTCTGTTTGTAGAACGTTGAGAAACACTTCTTTTAGGTGTGTTTCTAGTTTGTGTTCTTACTTGTGGTGAACGTCTTTGTCCATTTCTGTTTTGTTGAACACTTCTACTTTTTGTTGGTGCACTTCTACGCTCTACAGTTCTTCTTTGTGATTGTGCTGGTTGCTTTGTAACCTGTCTTCTCACATTTGTATTTCTATTTGTGGTAGAACGTCTAGTAGTACCGTTACGTTGACTCACTTTTGTATCTCTATTTCTAGTTGTACTTCTTTGAGTACTTGAGCGATTTGTTTTTCTTATGCCAGAATCTTTAATCGCACGATTGCTAGTATTAGAACGTCTAGTAGTACTGTTACGTTGACTCACTTTTGCACCTCTATTTCTAGTACTGTTTCTTTGAGTACTTTGCCCTTTTATACCAGAATCTTTAATCATACGATTGCTAGTGTTAGAACGTCTCGTCATACTCTGTCTTCTATTAGATGTTGCTCTAGTGATACTTCTCGTTTCAGAAGATCGTTTAGAGTGTCTTCTGTTAGAATTAGAATTGGCAATTCTAGATTTAACACTTCTATATTGTCTTTTTGCATTGTAGCTTCTGCTGTAATAATTTTGTCTATAGTTATTATATCTATAACGCTCAGGGCTATAATAGCGTCTGTAAGGTTTGTAACTCACAATACAATCAGAATAAAACGGTCTTACATAATAGTTATGGTATGGATGATAAGTATCAAAATGCATATTAAATGTATTGATGTACCCTGTGTAATGTGAATAATGTCCGTGATGATTGTAAAATACATGTAGGCCACCAATAGCCATTAATCGATTAGAACGATAGCTAATATTTACATAACCAGCTCTGGTAATTCTACCATAGTTATCATAATAAATAGGAGTATCTTCAATTTGAATGATAGCTCCATAGTTATCATATTGAACATAAACATCATAATCATAACCTGAATTGTATGAGATACTTACATTACCAAAATTTATATTTGCATGAAGATTAGTATCCATTGAAAAATCAAATTCACCATTTTGAAAGATTGAAAAAGTAATTCCATCTTCAACGAAAGTAAAGATACCTCCATTAGAATAATATGAATAATTTTCACCTTCACTATTTGATGTTGCAAAAACGTGTGAGTTAAAGCTAACAATTAGGATGGTTACGAGTACTGTTATAATGTTTTTCATAATGTAAGTGTTAAGTTAAAATTAAAAATGCGTTTTGGTTAACACGATTATAAGTACATTTGCAAACAGCGTGCCAAGATCTAAAATTGGACTCTGGGCTTGTCTCAGAAAACAATAATTTGTCATCCCTATCCTAAAATTTAGGAGGCAGGAGTTCAGTATAAATAGATTACAGTATTTTGTAGTAACTAATTACTTTTTTGAGTCATTTTATAAACGTCATATTACCCATTCCATTACAGCAGTTATTTACCTATAAAATAACTGAAGCTGAATCTGTTTTTTTACAAGTAGGGATGCGTGTTGCTGTTCCTTTTGGTAAGTCTAAAATTTATACTGCAGTTGTTGCTAGTCTTCATCAAAACGAACCAACAGCATATACTGCGAAAGAAATTTTTCAAATTTTAGACCATCAACCTATTATTACCAAAAATCAATTGAAACATTGGCAATGGGTGGCCAATTATTATATGTGCTCTTTAGGTGAAGTATTACGTTCAGCTTTACCCTCAGCATTTTTATTAGAGAGTGAAACCTTAGTCTTAAAAAATGAGAATTTTGATACGAAAACGCCCTTGTCTGATGATGAGTTTTTAATTGTTGAAGCGTTGGAACACCAAGCAATTTTACCCATAAAAAAGATTAGTGATATTTTAGATAAAAAGCGGATTTTACCTATTTTAAATAAGTTGTTGTTGAAAAAAGCAATCATTATAAGAGAAGAGATTGTTGAGCAATACAAGCCTAAATTGGTGAAGTATGTACGGCTAAATTCTCTTTATGAGGATGAAGACAAGCTTCATAATTTATTAGACACACTGAGTAGAGCAGCAAAACAACGTACGGCAGTTTTATCTTATTTTTCATTGAGTGCAAGTACCAAAAAGCCTATTAAACAAAAGGATCTTATAAAAGTCAGTAATGTGTCCTCAGCAATAATTAAAACTTTGGCTGACAAAGCTATTTTTGAAATCTACACCATCCAAACAGATAGGGTGAATTTTGAGAATTCGACGACACAATTTAAAACACTCAATGAATTTCAGCAAACAGCATTGCAAGAACTTAATGAGAATTTTACGCATAAAGATGTGGTTTTATTACATGGAATTACATCCTCTGGTAAAACAGAAATTTATGTGGAGCTAATCCATAAAATTTTACAACAAAACAAGCAAGTTTTATACTTGGTACCCGAAATTGCTTTGACTACACAGCTCATAACACGTTTGCAACAATATTTTGGGAATAAAATTGCAGTATTTCACTCCAAATATTCTTTAAATGAAAGGGTAGAGGTGTGGAATAATATTTTGCAAAACTCAGATAAAGCACAACTGGTGCTAGGAGCTAGATCATCAGTTTTTTTGCCATTTTCAAAGTTGGGGTTAATAATTGTTGATGAAGAACATGAAACCTCATATAAACAATTTGATCCTGCACCAAGATATCATGCTAGAGATGCAGCAATAGTATTGGCAAGTTTACATCAAGGTAAGGTGCTTTTAGGTAGTGCGACACCATCCTTAGAAAGTTATTACAATACCCAACAAGAAAAATATGGTTTGGTAGAATTAAATAGGCGTTATGGTAATGTATTACTGCCCGAAATTGAATTGGTTGACATCAAAGAAGGCTATCGAAAAAAACGAATGAAAGGTCATTTTTCTGAACGTTTATTATTGTTAATTCAAGAAGCATTAGAAGAAAAAGAACAGGTTATTTTATTTCAAAACAGAAGAGGATATTCGCCTGTTGTTGAGTGTAAAGCTTGTGGGGTTTCACCTCAATGCCCAAATTGCGATGTAAGTTTAACCTATCATAAATTGCGTAATGAATTGCAATGTCATTATTGCGGATATAATAATACAATGCCAAAAACCTGTGCAGCCTGTGGTAGTCCAGCATTAGACACTAAAGGTTTTGGTACTGAGCAAATTGAATTAGAACTACAAGAGCTGTTTCCTAAGTTTAAAGTTGGGCGAATGGATTTAGATACCACTCGTGGTAAATATGGTTACCAAAAGATTATTGGAGCTTTTCAAGCTCAAGAAATTGATATTTTAGTAGGTACACAAATGCTCTCTAAAGGCTTAGATTTTGCCAATGTATCTTTAGTTGGTGTGTTGAATGCTGATAATATGTTAAATTTTCCTGATTTTAGAGCTCATGAAAAGAGTTTTCAATTGTTGGTGCAAGTATCAGGTAGGGCAGGACGTGCCAAAAAAAGAGGTAAGGTAGTAATACAAACGTTTAATCCATACCATCAAATATTACAGCAAGTTACAACTACCAATTTTGCTACCATGTATAAGGAACAATTGTATGAAAGGCATCAATATAAATATCCGCCCTTATTGCGAATGGTTAAAATTACTTTGAAGCATAAAGAGTATATAAAAGTGAATTCTAGTGCTGATTGGTTGAGTAAGTCATTGTACAATACTTTTGGTGATGCTGTGTTGGGACCAACTAGCCCAGCAGTTTCACGAATTAGAAATCAGTATATCAAAACCATTCTGATTAAATTACCACCGAATAAACCGATTAAACAATCAAAGCAAATTATTCAAAAAATTAAGAATAGTTTTCAGTCTATTGCAGATTTTAGACCAATACGGTTTAATGTAGATGTGGATAATTATTGATTTTGTTTATCGTATTTTGCTAGGCTTAATGCTGGTTAAAATACAATAATTTTCATGTTTGACACGTAGTGGATTTTTTTTTCGATATTAACGCATCCTGATGTAAGCTTCGGGAGTAAATTGTGTAGACTTTGTAAATGTATTTAAACTTAGATTAAGCATTAAATGTAGCCGTTATTGTAAAGCGTTTTTGTTTGATTAATAAATTCATTTTTTTGATCTATAAATAAAGTCATAGTTTTTATTTTTCGCTTTATACCGTAGAAACTTTCAATTATTTGTTCATTTTTTAGTTCTATTTTTATGTTGTTTCCTTCCAATTTTCCAAATGGCGAGAAGTATTTTATATTTCCTTTTTTTTCGATTTCTTTTGTGTAAATTTCTATGTTTTTAATATTTTTAAACTCGATAAAAGTTTCGCTTATAAAACTATATTTTAAGAATATCCCATTTTTTTCTATTGTTATCGGTCTTTTGGGTATTGCTCTTAATATTCCATAAATTTGAATAACTGTATAAATACTAAATATTGTTATTATCCATGCAGCAGTTATATTCCATTTCATTAGTAATTTATGGATTACAAATATTTCAATCATTCCACTTATCATAAAAGCAATTAAGATTGTTATAATTCCACTATTTTTATGATAACTAAATTCATTTTTATTCAGTTTTGGTTTTTTCCAATGAAAGAAGCCATAATAAAAAACAGCAATTTCAGTTGATAATGGAATAACCATTTTTTTCGGAACTATTTCAGAGGATATTTGCTTTAAAATTGAAAAGAAATCTGTGTTTTCAGTCTCATTTTTCTTTATTTTTTTGATTGTCTTTTTTACGCTGTAGACTAATATTCCAATGATTAATAGTTCAAGTATTGGAAGAAGCCAATTTTTAAACAATTCTAAATAGATTTGATTTTGTTTTGGAATAAAAAAGGTCGCTAATATCAAGTTCATAGTTAATATTATTGATATTGTTGAGTTTGATATTTTAGTTTTTCTAATGAGCAAATAGTAAATAAATGGAATTGAAAATAGTAAATCGAAAGTGACACCAAATGAAATTAAATTTGGATTGGTTTTAAATAAACTTGAGTTAATCATAAAAATAGAAATTAAAACCATTAATAATGGTATTCCGTAAACAAGTACATTTTTATTTAGTATTTTTATTGAGTACATTTTTTTAGTTTTTAATGCTTTATAATGTAAGAATGTCGCTCCTCAGTTTCAATATTGAAATAAGTTCAGTACAGGTGAATTATATTTAGTGATACTGAATTTAGTTCAGCATCAAATAAACGAAGCTAGTCTTTTTTAATTTCAAATGTACGTTCATTAAAATTATAATTCAAACCAAGTTTTCTAAATTCTTTATATGTTTTAACTGACTTTTTCAAAAAGTCTAAATTTCCACAGCAAACATATCGTAAAGATTGATTAATTACTGCTGTATTATACTTTACTGCATTAAACACTGGTAAACCGCCCAAATTATCCTTGGTAGAAGAATAAATTCTTCTAGACGTAAGTGCTATTAAAAAATCACCTTTACCAAATTCGCTAAATTTATCAGAGGTTTTTCTATTTAATAATGGATTATCTCCTAACACTAACATTTCTTCTGACATTTGGTGTAAGTTGATCCACTTTTTGCTAGAACTTGAAGAGTTTTTCATCTCATTAAGGGTATGAAGAATTAGGCCTGACGTTTGAAGTTTACTGTTGTCATCATTCTTTAATGATATGGAACTTATGTCCTTTGACTGAATATCCGTTTGATTTGCTAATTCAATTGTTGCAAAATCCGTTAAAGGAATTCTCCAAAACAGTGTTACAAGAAAAAAAAGAAAATGAGCTGAATTATCATAATTAAACTCCACTTTACTTAATTCTGTATTTTGGAAGTACTTTACAATTTCACTTCCAATATTATCTATTTTTTGGAATAAAATATCTTCAAGTATTGAGCTTTGTTTATTATCTGGTAAATTAACAGTGTTTCTGTCTCTCTCAAAAAAGATTGCTTTTGGTGCTTT
>JAMONB010000071.1 GCA_027066745.1 Flavobacteriaceae bacterium | reverse complement strand
CCAAAATTAATGTTGGTTTAAAAGATTGTTGAGGTGTTTTTGTATCAGTAATGTTGTGGCTTGAACAACCTTCTAAAAAGATTGAAAGAATGAGTAAAAATTTTAATAATTTCATGTGATGAATTAAATTAGGTGCAATTTACGAAGAAATCAAAAAAGCGTAATAATTTTAAGCTTTTAATCGAAAAGAATTCAGGCTCTGTCACGCCTTCATGTAGCCATTTTGGCGGAAGTAGGCCTCGAGGTTTCTGATTCACCTCTCTCAAGGAGAGGTCGAAACTGCCTTTTTGCAGTTTCGGATGAGGTAAAACACCAAATTTCGATTTTTGACTCTAAGGTCAAAACGTGTACCCAGCTTGACTGGGTATGAAACCAGCGAAATACCCCTATGGCTTGCCTCGGGGATAGTTGGTTTCAAGAAATTTTTTATTTAAGTTTGCCACGATCAATTCTGCAGTTTTTTCACTCGCTCCTTTACCACCTAATATTTTTTCTAATTTGGTATATTCTAAAAAGAGTTCTTTTCTATGCTTATCTTCTAATATTTTAGTGAGCTCTTGTCTTAATTTTTTTTCATTGAAATCATGTTGAATAAGTTCTGTGACAATTTCTTTATCTAAAATTAAATTCACTAAAGAAATAAATTTTATAGTAATAATCCGTTTTGCAATTTGGTAAGAAATAGTACTACCCTTATAGCAAACTACTTGAGGGACTTTAAACAAGGCTGTTTCTAATGTTGCTGTACCAGAAGTAACCAAAGCTGCGAATGACATTGACAGTAAATCGTAAGTTTTATTTTGGATAAATTTCACCTTATTATTTTTTATAAAAGGCTGATAAAAATTAAAATCTTGACTAGGTGCACCTGCAATTACAAATTGATAATCTTTAAATTTATCAACCATTTTTAACATTATGGAAAGCATTTTGGTGATTTCTTGTTTTCTGCTTCCAGGTAATAAAGCAATAATTGGTTTATTGCTTAATTGATATTTTTTTCTAAACTGTTGTTCATCTACTGATTTTATTTCAGCAATTGCATCAATTAAAGGATGTCCAACAAAAGTGACTTTATATCCATGTTTTTTATAAAAAGCTTCTTCAAAAGGAAGAATTACATACATTTTATCAATATCTCTTTTTATTTTTTTAATTCTACCTGCTCTAGAAGCCCAAACTTGAGGTGAAATATAATAATTAGTGTTGAATCCTTGAAGTTTTGCCCATTTTGCTATTCGTAAATTAAACCCAGAATAATCAATAAATATAATAACATCTGGGTTAAATTCAGCTATATTTTTTTTACAAAAAGAAATGTTTTTAAAAATGGTACCCAAATTCATTATCACCTCAATAAACCCCATAAAAGATAACTCTTTATAATGCTTAATCAGTGTTCCTCCAACTTTTTGCATTAAATCACCTCCCCAAAAATGAATTTCAGCTTCATGGTCTTTTTTGAAAATAGCCTTCATTAAATTTGACGCATGCAAATCTCCTGAAGCTTCACCGGCAATTATATAATATTTCATACGCTGGTTTTCTCCTTAAATAAACTGTGCTATTAATATTAATAATGCTACAAAAAGTGTAGCTATAAGCACACCTCTAGCCTTATAATCTTTCTTTTTTTTAATAAAAACAAAAAACACTAATAAATTAGGAATGGCTGCTATACTTAGTACTTGTCCGTACAAACTATTTTCCTTTAACACCCACAAAGCATCTTGAAAAGTACCATCTAAAGCATATTCTACATATAAAAAAAAGCCTCCTGCTGTTGCAGCTAAACCAATTAAAAAGCCAATAAGTATTTCTTTAGTAATCATAAATTCCAATTATTTAATTTTTGAATATAGTGGTGGGCAGTCAAGTCAAATTTTACAGGGACTACCGAAACATAACCATTTTCTAAAGCCCAAAGGTCTGTATCCTCTCCTTGGTCAAGGTTTTCAAACTTTCCAGTAAGCCAATAATAATCTTCTCCTTGCGGGCTTACACGTTTTTCAAATTTCTCTTTCCAATTGCCATGTGCCTGTCTACAAACTCTAATTCCTTTTATCTCCTCTTCTTTTAGGTCAGGTATGTTTACATTAAGCACAATACCTTCGGGTAGTTTTTGTTGTAAAATAGATGATGTTATTTTTTTTACATAGCTTTTACAAACTTCAAAATTGGCATCCCATTTATAATTTAATAATGAAAAGCCTACTGCCGGAATTCCTTCAATACCCGCTTCAACTGCAGCACTCATTGTGCCAGAATAGATAACATTCAATGAAGCATTAGAACCATGATTGATACCAGAAACACATAAATCAGGTTTTTTATTTAAAACCTCACTAACTGCCATTTTAACACAATCGGCAGGTGTGCCTGAGCAACTATATTCTAATTGAGGACCTTCATCAATAGTAACAGGGTTGCATTTTAATGTAGTATTGATAGTAATAGCATGCCCCATACCACTTTGAGGATTGTTAGGTGCAACAACTACAACATCACCTATTTCATTCATTACAGAAATTAGAGCTCTAATACCTGGTGCAGTTATACCATCATCATTACATACTAAAATTAAAGGTTTTTTACGCATATTTTTTTATATCAGACATACAAAAATAGCATTTTTTTACGTTAACAAATAAGATTATTCTAGAATAGAAATATCCTAAAGTCTCTTGTCAATTGTAAAAAAAATGTTAAAACCTCTAAAAAGTGAATAATTGGCACTATTTTAGTTGATTGATAGTTGAACTAAATGAAGAAAACGATTAAATTTATGAAATCAAATTATAAAATTGTACTTCCAATAATTTTATTGGCAGCAGTATTGTTAAGTTTTAATATTAGAAAAAATGCTGACCCAGAAAAAGATAAAATACTACTTGGATTGATAAAATATGCATTAACTCAAGGGCATTATCAACCACAAGAAATTGATGATGACTTTTCTGAAGCTATTTATAATGACTTCATTGAAGATTTAGATCCTGCAAAACGATTCTTTACACAAGAAGATATTAATAGTTTTGAAGTTTATAAAGATAAAATAGATGATGAAATTAAAGCTGAAAAATTGACTTTTTACAGAACAGTTACTAAAAAATATTTACAAAGATTACAAGAGTCTAAAGGGTTTTATAAAGAGATTTTAAAATATCCTTTTGATTTTACCAAAGACGAAATTTTTGATGTAAAATATGATAAAAAAACAGTCCCTAAAAATGAGGTTGAATTGATTATTAATTGGCAAAAGCAATTAAAACTATCAACCTTATCACGCTTACATTCAAAATTAGAGGCTGAAGATGATAAATTAAAGGATTCTGCTCAATACCAAAAGAAAACATTTGCTGCCTTAGAAATTGAAGCAAGAGAAGCTACGCTGAAAAGCATGGAAGAATTTTTTGATTTTAAAGATGATTTAGATGATGAAGATTTGTTTTCTGTTTATATCAATAGTATTTCACAAGAGTTTGATCCACACACTTCATATTTTGCTCCTCGAGTAAAAAAGAGATTTGATATTGATATGGCGGGTAAAATTGAAGGAATTGGAGCCAGATTACAAAAGAAAGGAGAATACACAAAGGTTGCAGAACTTATTTCTGGCGGGCCAGCTTGGAGAGCAGGTGAATTAGAAGTTGGTGACCTTATTTTAAAAGTAGCTCAAGCAGACGGAGAACCTTTAGATATTGTTGGCATGCGTTTAGACGATGCTATTGAATTTATTAAAGGTAAAAAGGGAAGTGAAGTAAAGCTAACTTTAAAAAAATTAGACGGTGCTATACAAGTAATTTCTATTATTAGAGATGTGGTTGAATTAGAAGAAACTTTTGCAAAAACGAGTATAGTTAATAAAGGAGATAGAAAATTTGGATTGATTAACCTTCCAAAATTTTATATTGATTTTAGTGAAAAAAACTTTAGAAACTCTGCCACAGATATGGCTCGTGAAGTAGAAAGACTAAACCAAGAAAATGTTGAAGGCTTGATTATTGATTTACGTAATAACGGAGGCGGATCATTAGAAACTGCCATTGATATTGCAGGTTTATTTATTAAAGAAGGACCTATTGTTCAGGTAAGATATAAAGACGGTGTGCCTAAAGTACGCTCTGATAAAGATTTTAATATTCAATGGAATAAACCTTTGGTAATTTTAGTAAATGAACTATCTGCTTCTGCTTCAGAAATTTTTGCTGCAGCAATGCAAGATTATAATAGAGCTGTAATTATTGGGAGCAAACAAACTTTTGGTAAGGGTACGGTTCAAAACTTATTACCACTTAATAATTATTATAAATATTCTAAAGACTTGGGAGCTTTAAAAATGACTATACAGAAGTTTTATAGAATTAATGGTGGCTCAACACAACTCAAAGGTGTTATGTCTGACATTTCTTTACCAGACAGATATTCTTATATGGAAATTGGTGAACGTGATGAAGAGAACCCATTGTCATGGGATAAAATAGAAAGTGCAAATTATAACCTTTGGGATGGTTACGAAAACTTTCAAGAAGTCGTAAACAACAGTAAAAAAAGAATTGCAGCAAGTGAGCAATTTATGTTGATTGATAAAAATGCCAAGTGGTTAAAAGAAGGGCAAGACGACACAAAAGTCTTCTTAAATTATGAAAAATATAAAGAAGACCTAAAGGAAAGAGAAAAAGAAGCAGATGAGTTTAAACCTATTTACGAGTACAAAAATAAATTGAGCTTTTTATCGCCCAACTATGAGTTGCCATTGATAAAAGCGGACTCTATTCTTGCACAAAAACGAGAGGTTTGGCATGAAAATCTAAGCAAAGATATTTATGTTGAAGAAGCTTTAAATGTATTGGGTGAATTAAAAATTAAAAATTATAAATCATTAGTTAAAGGTTAGTCTTAACTAAAAATACAATTTTAAAAACCTCCATTAAATTTTTTAATGGAGGTTTTTTTGTGTTTTGAAATTCATTAGAGATTAAACAAAATTGTATCTTTACCAAGTTTTGTTCGTACAATTTTATCAACATATCACTATCAACTTTCCTGAATTAAAAGGGAAGAATCTATTACTTGCTATATCTGGCGGATTAGACAGTGTGGTATTGGCTCATTTGTTGGTTAAACTTGATTGCAATATAACACTAGCACATTGTAATTTTCAATTACGAGGTGCTGATTCTGATCAAGATGAAGTTTTTGTAAATGCATTAGCTAAGAGTCTAAAAACAGCTATTTATACCAAAAAATTTAATACTAAAACTTTTGCTAAACAAGACAAACTCTCCATTCAATTAGCCGCAAGACAATTGAGATATGATTGGTTTTATGATTTAATAAAAGAGCATAAATTTGATTATATTTTAACTGCACATCATGCTGATGACAGTCTAGAAACCTTTATTATCAATTTGAGTAGAGGTACGGGTTTAGATGGTTTGACAGGAATTCCAGAAAAAAACAAAACCCTAATCCGCCCTTTATTGGCTTTTACCAGAAATGAAATAAAGCAATATGCCAAAACACATAAATTGACTTGGCGAGAAGACGCTAGTAATGCCGAAACCAACTATTTAAGAAATAAAATTAGGCATGAGGTAATACCAGTATTAAAAGGAGTAAATCCTAATTTTTTAGACGGTTTTTCAAAGACAATTCGCCACTTAAAAGAATCACGCCAACTTATTGATGAAGCTATTTCAACCATAAAAGAACAGGTAATAACTTTTACAAAAGACAAGCAGCTTAAATTAGATATTGTTGCACTTAAAAAGCTAAAATATCCTAAAGCGTATCTATATGAAATTTTAAAAGATTATAAATTTACAGCCTGGGAAGATGTTGTTAATTTGCTTGATGCTCAATCAGGAAAACAAGTGTTTAGTCAAACACATTGTTTGTTAAAAGACCGAAACTTTTTAATCGTGTCAGAAAAGGCATCCGATAAGGAAAAATTACAATTTAGTATTGAAGAAAATCAGACTATAGTCGAGATAAATAATATCAAGCTTAGAATTTCAGAACTAAACGATGACAACGTAATAAGTCATTTAAATACTATATTTATTGATAAAAATAAAGTTCACTGGCCTTTAACACTTCGTAAATGGAAAATAGGTGATTATTTTTACCCTTTAGGGATGCAAGGTAAAAAAAAAGTAAGCAAGTATTTTAAAGATGAAAAGTTTTCATTAATACAAAAAGAAGCAACTTGGTTACTCTGTTCTGATGATAAAATTATTTGGATTGTAAATCACCGATTAGATGATCGTTTTAAAGTGACAGAAAGCACTGAAAAAATTCTAAAAATAGAAAACACATTCAAATATAATTATTAATCAGGTTAATAGAAGAATGTCATTCAGAACAAATGAGGAACGAGTGAAGTGAAGAATCTCTAGTAATAATTCTAATGGAAATTAATAAATTATGGACAAAAATATAGAAGAAAGAATTGAGTTGTTAAAAAATAAATATGAAGCTATTGATCAAAATTTAGAAACACACCTTGACGGGTTGTTATACAGTAAACCTATTCGTTATTGGGATTTTATTCAAACAGATGCCTTATTGAATCTTCAAGTGCAACGAACTGTTTTTCCTGATGAGATGATTTTTTTGATGTACCATCAAATTAATGAGCTTATTTTTAAAATGATTTTATGGGAAATGCAACAAATATCACATCATAAAAACTTAACAGCAGAATTTTTTAGTTCTAGATTGGGCAGAATAAGTCGGTATTTTGATATGCTCTCAACTTCTTTTGATGTTATGGGCGAAGGTATGGAAGTTGCTCAATACATGAAATTTAGAGATACCTTAACTCCTGCAAGCGGATTCCAATCTGCACAATATAGAATGATAGAAATTTGTGCAACTGACCTTATTAACTTGATTGATGTTCGGTTTAGAGCAACCATAGACACAAATACACCTTATGAGCATGCTTTTGATAATATGTACTGGCAAGCTGCAGGAAAAGACCATAAAACAGGAAAAAAATCATACCTACTCAAAGAGTTTGAAGATAAATATAAAGATAAACTGGTACGATTAATGAAAGAATATAATGAAATCAATTTGTATGATAAATACAAAAGCCTTCCTAAAGAAATTAAAGAAGATATTGGTTTGATAAATGCGATGCGTCATTTTGATTATACTGTAAATATCAATTGGGTAATGCATCATTATGAAGCTGCTTGTAAATATTTATTAAGTGAAGGAGAAGATACAGAAGCTACTGGTGGTAGTGATTGGCAAAAATATATGCACCCTAAATACCAGAAGAGAATATTTTTTCCAGAGCTGTGGAGCACAGAAGAATTAGACAATTGGGGAGTTACAAACTTGACCTCGTATAAAATAGTATCTTAATTTTTTCGTATAAAGAATAGGTAAAATAATTTTTGGAACGGAATTTGTATTTTTAGTTTTAAACAACCAGTAATCATGAAAAAAAACATAGCCTTTCTACTCCTTTTTACAGCACTAATTGTAAATGCACAAACCAAAGCTTTTAAAAAAGGAGAGCTTTTAAAGTATAGAGTTAGTTATAGTAATTTTTTTAATGCAGGTTCTGCTACATTAAGGATTACTGAAACTACAAACAATGGCAAAGCAGCTTTTCATATTATTGCTAAAGGGAAAACAACAGGTGTTACAGGTTGGTTTTTTAAGGTAAAAGACATTTATCAATCATATTTCTATAAAGAATCTCTATTACCTTATCGGTTTTTAAGAAAAATCAATGAAGGTGGCCATACTAAAAATAAAGAAGTCCTTTTTAATCAAGCCACTAAAAAAGCTACAGTTAAAGATTATAAACATAATACTGAAGGTAAATATACGACACATAAAAATGTACAAGACATGATTTCTACCTTGTACTTTTTAAGAAGCCAAGATATTAGTAAAATGAAGACAGGAGATGTTGTTACGTTAACTATGTTTTTTGATGAAAAAAACTTTCCGTTTAAATTAAAACTATTAGGCAGAGAAGTTATTACTACTAAGTTTGGTAAAGTAGCTGCGGTAAAATTTAGACCGATAGTACAAGCAGGTAGAGTGTTTAAAGAAAAAGAAAGTATTACTGTTTGGGTCAGTGATGATAAAAATAAAATTCCATTACGAATCAAAGCCTCATTAGCTGTTGGATCTTTAAGAGCTGATTTAAGCATGTACAAAGGGTTAAAAAACTCATTCCCTATAATTTTTTAGAAAATCTTATTTTAAATGACTTATATGAATTAATTCCACGTTTTTTAAGACCACAAAATTTTATTCAAATCCTATTAATGATTGTAGTTAAAATAGTAGCTTTGTCACATTATTTATTAAATGCAAAAAATCAATTGAAATACGTTATACCATTTATAGCTTTAGTTTTGTTTTTTTCTTGTAAAAATGAAGAAGCTAAAAAAGAAGAACAAAGTGTTGAAAAAGTAGAAGTTCCAAAAATTATTCAAAAGTTTGGGTATATCTATAATGACTATAAAGTTGTTGAAGATACGATAAGGAAGAATGAAAATTTTGGTGAAATTCTTTATAGAAACCATGTTGATTTTCCTGAAATTCACAAAATTGTTGAAGCTTCTAAAGACTCTTTTGATGTCCGTAGACTAAGAGCTGGTAAGCCATATACCATATTGGCTAAAAAGGACACCACAGAAAAAGCCCTAATTTTTATTTATCAACCTAATAAAGTAGATTATGTAGTTATTGATTTTACAGATTCTATTAAGGCTCAACCGTTTAAAAAACATGTAAAAACAGTAATAAAAAAAGCCACAGGGAGTATTAAAACATCACTATCTGAAGCTATGGATGAAGCTGGGTTAGATTATGCACTGGTAAATGAAATGTCTGATATTTATGCTTGGGCGATTGATTTTTTTCACCTTCAAAAAGAGGATAAATTTAAAGTAATTTATGAAGAACGATTTATTGACGATACTGTCTCTGTAGGTATTGGTGATATCAAAGCCGCATATTTTGAACATAAAAACACCCCTTTTTACGCCTTTAAATATGTAACCGATTCAACTAAGAGCATTTCTGATTATTATGATGAAAAAGCCAATACTTTACGTAGACAATTTTTAAAAGCCCCACTTCAATTTAGTAGAATATCTTCAAGGTATAATTTAAAAAGATATATACGTTATTATGGTAGAATAAAACCCCATAAAGGAACCGACTTTGCTGCGGCTGTTGGCACTCCAATTATGGCTACAGCAAACGGAACAGTAATTGCTTCTGCACGTAGAGGTGGAAATGGTAATTATGTAAAAATCAAACACAACTCAACATATACTACGCAATACTTACATATGAGACGTCGTAATGTTAAAAAAGGAGATTATGTTAAACAAGGCGATGTTATTGGCACTGTAGGTATGACAGGAAATACTTCTGGACCACATGTATGCTATCGTTTTTGGAAAAACGGAAAACAAGTAGATCCCTTTAAACAAAAATTACCATCTGCTAAACCTATTGAAAAAGAATTAAAGAATAATTATCTAGAATTTATCCTTCCTTTAAAAGAACAGTTAGATAACGTAGTAATAGAATAATAAATATCAAAAAATTAGAGTATTTATGCCACTAAAAAATCAAAACCCTACGCAAACTGAAGCTTGGAAAAAGCTACAAAATAAATATCAAGAAATTAAGGATATTGAATTGAAATCACTTTTTTTAAACGATAGTGATAGAAAAGAAAAATACACATTAAAACTAAATGATTTTACGGTAGATTTTTCTAAAAACAGACTTACTGATGAGGTGTTGGTAACATTATTTGAATTGGCAAATGAAGTAGATTTAAAAGATGCTATTGAGAAAATGTTTTCTGGAGATATTATTAATGAAACGGAAAACAGAGCTGTTTTACATACAGCCTTACGTAATAAATCTGGAAATAAAGTTTTAGTAGGTGGCAAAAACATTATGGGTGCTGTTGACCAAACGCTTCAAAAAATAAAAGGATTCTCAGAGCAAATAATTTCAGGTAAGCATAAAGGCTATACAGGCAAAGCAATTACGGATGTTGTAAATATTGGAATTGGGGGTTCTGACTTAGGGCCTAGAATGGTAGTTGACGCCTTACAATATTATAAAAACCATTTACACACACATTTTATTTCAAATGTTGATGGAGATCATGTTTTTGAAACAATTAAAAATTTAAATCCAGAAACCACATTATTTGTAATTGTATCTAAAACATTTACAACACAAGAAACGTTAACCAATGCTGAAACGGTTAAAAAATGGTTTTTGTCTAAAGGTGCAACACAAGAGGATATTCAGTATAATTTTGTTGCTGTTTCTACCAATTTAGCATCAGTTATTAATTTTGGAATTGCTGCTGATAATATTTTCACCATGTGGGACTGGGTTGGAGGGCGTTATTCACTTTGGAGTGCCGTGGGTTTATCAATTAGTTTGGCATTAGGCTTTGAGCATTTTAACGAATTGTTGACTGGAGCTTATGAAATGGACACCCATTTTAAAACAGCAGATTTTGATAAAAACATTCCTGTTACGTTAGCATTAATTAGTATTTGGTATAATAATTTTTTTGAAACCGAATCAGAAGTTGTCATTCCATTTTCACAGTACCTGACACAATTAGTTCCTTATTTACAACAACTTTCTATGGAAAGTAATGGAAAATCGGTTGACCGTGATGGTAATAAAGTGAACTATCAAACAGGTAATGTGATTTGGGGTAATACAGGCACTAATGTGCAACATGCCTTTATGCAATTAATTCACCAAGGCACAAAGATAGTTCCAGTTGATTTTATAGGTTTTTCAGAATCATTGTATGGCAATACTGACCATCATAATAAACTCATGGCAAATTTCTATGCTCAAGCTGAGGCTTTATATTTAGGAAAAACTAAAGAAGAGGTGCATTTAGAATTGAAAACAGCCAATCAACAAGATAAAATTCAACAATTATTACTTTTTAAAGTTTTTGAAGGCAATAAACCATCAAATTCATTACTAATGAACAAGCTAACTCCTAAAAACCTAGGAATTCTCATTGCAATGTATGAACACAAAACATTTGTACAAGGTCATATTTGGAATATCTACAGTTTTGATCAATTTGGAGTTGAATTAGGTAAAGAATTGGCTAAGAAATATCTTTAAAAATCAAAGAGTTTACTGATTGCAGAATGTCATTCAGAACTAATCCCGAGTATTCGGGAGAAGTGAAGAATCTTTATTTTGAGATTCTTCGTCACTCTTAAAATCGTTTCTCTGAATGACATTCTGATGTTATTCACCCTTTCATTATTCCTACCCCGAAGTCTTTGAGTCAATCTTTACTATTCGAAACAAAGTATTTAATTGTCATTAAATAAAGTAAAACACCTAAAATAATTTGCAATTAACATGCTTAATTCAATTATATGATTGTTAATGAGTTAATATTATATATTATTCATAAAGCTATTAACAATTTGTAAAAATAAGTTGATAAAAAGTTAATGTTATCTTAAAGTTTAATTGATATAAAAACGTATTTTTGTGTCGTTAATTTTAAACTAATTTAATTTACACAAGCGTTTTACGTTGAAGTAAATGCTTGTAATCATTAAAAACAATCAAAACACATGAAAAAAATTACTCAATTATTGATGGTGATGTTATTTTTCACAATGTCGTCAACCATTTATGCACAAACAATTACAGGTACTGTTTTTGCTGAAGACGGACCACTTCCAGGAGCAAATATTGTTGAAAAAGGGACTACCAATGGTACCACAACAGATTTTGATGGAAAATTCACCCTAAAAGTTTCTGAAGGTACTGGAACTGCAATAGTCTCTTTTGTTGGTTATACCAATAAAACAATTAGCTATACAGTAGCTTCTGATGAAGTAAAAGGGTTAGGTTCAATTACATTAACTTCTGACAATACCTTAGATGAAATTGTAATTACAGCAGTTTCTTTTGCTGTTGATAGAGAAACACCAGTTGCTGTTTCAACAATTAAAGCTCAAGAGATAGAAGCTAAATTAGGAACACAAGAATTTCCCGAAATTTTAAAATCAACTCCAGGGGTATATGCTACCAAATCTGGTGGTGGTTTTGGGGATGGTAGAATTAATCTAAGAGGTTTTAACTCTGAAAATGTTGCTGTGATGATTAATGGGGTTCCAGTAAATGACATGGAAAATGGGAGAGTATACTGGTCTAACTGGGCTGGTTTAGCAGATGTAACTTCTGCAATGCAAGTTCAAAGAGGTTTAGGAGCATCTAAAGTTGCTGTGCCGTCTATAGGTGGTACGATTAACATTTTATCTAAAACAACAGATGTTGAAAAAGGGGGAAGTGTTTTAGTCGGCGTTGGTCATGATGGTTATCAAAAATACGGAGCAACAGTTTCTACGGGTCTCTTAGACAATGGTCTTGCTGTAACAGTTTCTGGATCAAAAACAAAAGGAAATGGATATGTTGATGGGACAGAGTTTGAAGGATATAATTATTTTGTAAATATTTCTAAACAAATCAATGAAAAGCATAAATTATCATTGACTTCTTTTGGAGCACCTCAACGTCACGGCCAACGACAAAACAGAAGTTCAATAGCTCGTTATAGAAATGCTGAAAGTGGTATTAGATTTAATCCAGATTGGGGAATTAAAAGCGGCAAAGTAACTCATATAGAAGATAATTTTTATCATAAATCTCAAACATCTTTAAATCATTATTGGACAATTTCTGATAAATCTAGTTTATCTACAGCATTGTATGCCTCTTGGGGTAATGGTGGTGGTGGTGGCACTGCAGGTTCTAACAGAGATTTATTTGGTGTTAGAATTGGTGGAAATGATCAACCTGTTGATTTAGACAATATTGTTTCTATCAATAAAGCAAACGGAACTCAAGGATTAGGCTCTGAAGCTTTTCTTAGAGCTTCAAGAAATGATCATAGTTGGTATGGAGTATTATCTACATTTAAAACCGATCTTTCAGAGAACTTAGCATTAGTTGCTGGTGTTGACTTAAGAACATATACAGGGTCACATTTTAGAGAAGTTACTGACCTGTTAGGGGGTGCATATATTTTAGATATCGATAACAATGGAGATGATAATAATGTAAATAACCCTAATGCTGCACTAAAAGTTGGTGATAAGTTTGCTTATAATAATGAAGGTAAAGTAGGTTGGCAAGGTTTCTTTACTCAATTAGAATATAATAATGATGTTTTAGCAGGCTTTATTTCTGCATCAGTATCAAATACATCTTACCAAAGAATTGATTATTTTCAGTACTTAGATAGTGACCCTTTAAGAGAAACGGATAAATATAATTTTATTGGTTTTGGTATAAAAGGTGGTGCAAATTACAATTTGAATGAAAATCATAATATTTTTATAAATGTAGGTTATTTTGAAAAAGCAGCTGAATTTGGAGCAGTTTTTCAAGATTTTGACAATGAGCATATCAATGCAGACGCAGAAAACCAAAAAATATTTTCTGCTGAATTAGGTTATGGTTTTAGAAATGAAAAACTTTCTGCCAATGTAAATTTATATAGAACACAGTGGAACGATAGAACAGAGACAGATAATTTTTCTGCAGAAACATCGACAGGCTCTGGAGTATTTGTTGATTACTTTGTGAACTTAACTGGTGTTAATGCCTTACATCAAGGTATAGAGTTTGATTTTAACTATAGAGCTTCTGATAAATTGACTTTAACAGGAATGGTTTCTTTAGGTGATTGGACCTGGACAGAAAATTTAGAAAACGTTCAAATATTTGATGAAAACCAAAAACCTGTAGGAAATCCTATTAACTTATTTATGAAAGATTTAAAAGTGTCTGATGCTGCTCAAACAACAGCAGCTTTAGGTATGAATTGGGAGTTAATGGAGAAAACTCACTTCTCTGTAGATTATAATTATTTTGGCAATTATTATGCTGACTTTAATCCTAGTGATAGAAAAGTTAAAGGTACACCTCAAGCATGGAAAGCACCAGAATATGGTACGTTTGATGCAAGCCTTAGATACGGATTTGAATTTGGAGCTTTCGATACTACGCTAACAGCTAGAATGAATAATGTATTGAATACAGAGTATATTTCTGATGCTTTAGACGGAGGTAACCATGATGCTGCTACTGCTTTGGTATGGTATGGCTACGGAAGAACGTTTAATTTCAGTGCAAAAATTAGATTTTAATCAAAAAAAATTAGAACAATGAAAAAAATATTTTATTTAATAGCAATTACAGTAGTGTTCTTTACTAGTTGTAACCCGATGGAAGATATCTATACTGAATTTGATAATTTACCTTCTGCAAATAATGACATTATAGGTGATGTTACCTATGAATTAACAGGAGATGATTATACTAAAAAGAAAGATAAAGGAGGTTTTCTTGAACTATCTCATGAGAGTTTCAGCACTATTGATGAAGCAAAAACACTACTTCCTGATTTTTTAACAGGAACATATCCTACATGGGGAGTTGAATATGAAGATGAAACAGGTAAACCTAAAGTAAAATCATCAGCTAACATTACCTTTAAATGGTACAACCCAAGAAAAACAGAAAAAAGTTTAGAAGTATATACAGTCAAAGGATCTGATTATGATGAATTGGGTTTTACTTATGGTAATTTTTCAAGTATGAATAATATCATTACTTTCTTAGATTGGAAATATCCTACTCCTACTGACAGAATGTTAGTATCATTAAAATATAAATATTATTCTGGAAGCGTAAATACATTGAAAAATGGATTTATTTATGTTAATGGTTCTTGGAATTTTTTACAAGGATTTGTAGAAACTGAATATAATGCAATGGGAGAAAACTATGCTAATTTTACGAGTAAAACAACAGCTTTAAGTAGAATCCCTATTTATTTGAAAGATTATTATAAATATGAAAGTAAGGAAGCTGGTAATATAGAAGGAATAATGTATAATATCTATCAAAAAGATTATGATGATATTGATGGTGATGGAAGTACTACAGATAAGACTACTTATAGTTATGTTGTTTATTTTATTTATGATGGTAATTCTTGGTCTAAATACAATAGTATAGCTAAAGAAACTATCAAGTTTGGTCACAATGGCACAACTTGGGTACTTGATAATACGATTAAGTACACGCTAACTGCTGCAGATTATGATTTAGTTGGTAATGGTAATTATGGTAATTTTGATGTTAGGTCTGGTAAAGATGATGAGACTGTTGATGCAAGAGTAGCTAAAATAAATACGATCTTACTAAATAATTTCCCTAGCGACGTAGAAGGACAGGAGTATGTAGTATTTTACAATATTTATAATGGAGCTGCTGGTGTTTGGAGTACGAAAGTAATTAAATCTGGTGCTGAATATATTTTGAACGAGTAATTTTTTTACAATAATTTTATATAAACCACCTCAAATGAGGTGGTTTTTTCGTTTTAAAAAATAGTATATTTGTACAGAGATAAAATATACTATTAAGATGAAAAAATTTTTTTTTATAATTGTTTCAAGTTTTCTAATATTTAGTTGTAGTAGTGATAACGGAACAGTTGACCCTAAACCTGACCCTGTAGTTAAAAAACCCCTTGCAGTAGATGATAGTTTTGATTTAGTTGAAGACAATGATCTTATTTTTTCTGATTTATTATCTAATGATGAAAAAGGAGATAATGCAAAAATAAATTCAATAGATCCAACAGGTTTAAACGGAGGCACTATAGTTGACAACAGAAACGGAACATATACTTATACTCCATCTTCAGGCTATGTAGGTACAGACACATTTAAATATACTATTTGTGATAGCCACACGCCAAAAAATTGTTCTACAGCAACAGTAACGGTTACCATTACAGATGAAGGCTCACCTATGGCTGTAGATGACAGCTATAATGCGGTAAAGAATACAACAAGAACCTTTACTGAAATTTTAGAAAATGATAACCTAACTGATGATGCTGAGATAACATCTGTAGACAATACAAATACTGAAGGAACTGCTACACTTAATACCAATGGAAGTATTAGTTATACTCCTAAAAATAATTTTGTAGGTGATGATACGTTTACCTATACCATTTGTGATGATGATTCTCCAACACAAACATGTACATCAGCGACTGTAACAATTACAATACTTGAATCAATTGCATTTAATATTCCTTCAGAGTTAGCACCCTATTATGCTACTATGGCTTTGGTGGAT
>JAMONB010000070.1 GCA_027066745.1 Flavobacteriaceae bacterium | reverse complement strand
AATAGTTGGACAAGGAAGAGTGTTGGGAGGTGTAGCTGTTGGAAAAGCAGATTTGATACGAGAAATCTATTTATTTTCAAGAAATACTGGGCCAGCAATGTCGCCCTTCAATGCTTGGGTGCTCTCTAAAAGTTTAGAAACCTTGGCAGTTAGAGTTGATAGACATTGTGAAAATGCACTGAAAGTAGCGAAATTTTTAGAGCAAAATAAATATGTTAACTGGGTAAAATATCCCTTTTTAAAAAGTCACCCACAATATGAAATTGCAAAAAAACAGATGAAATTAGGAGGTAATATTGTGGCGTTTGAAATTAAAGGAGGTATTGCAGCAGGTAAAAATTTTTTAAATGCAATAAAAATGTGTTCTTTGTCGGCTAATTTAGGTGATACACGTACTATTGTTACACATCCCGCATCAACAACACATAGTAAATTATCAGATTCAGATCGGTTAGAAGTGAGCATTACTGACGGATTGGTACGCGTTTCTGTAGGTTTAGAAAATATAGAAGATATTATTTACGATTTAAATCAGGCATTAACTAAAGCATAAATTAAGTATCTTTGTAGGATGCTTTCTAAAAAGACAAAATATGGATTAAAAGCCTTAGTTTTTATTGCCAAATCAAACTGTAAAGGGCCAATACAAATAAAAACAATTGCTGAACATGAAAATATTTCTGTAAAATTTTTGGAAAGTATTTTACTAACACTTCGAAAAAATGGCTTTTTAGGTTCAAAAAAAGGAAAAGGTGGTGGTTATTATTTGATTAAAAGACCAGTAGAAATTAGAATGGTTGATGTTATTCGTGTTTTAGAAGGTCCAATTGCAATGCTACCTTGTGTAAGTTTAAATTTTTATGAAAAGTGTGAAGATTGTCCTGACGAGAGTATTTGTAGTATAAGTAAATTAATGACTCAAGTTAGAGATTGTACATTAAAGGTTCTTAGAGATAATACACTAGATGATCTAGCAAAAAAATAACAAATTTTTAAGTAAATAAAGAATATCATTTTAATTAAATGTGTACTTTTGTATTTAATCCTAGTATTCCGATAGGACAATTAGATTGATTTAATAATTATAATAAGTAACGTGATAAAAACAAATTTAAAAACTGAAAATAGAATAGGCGAATCACAAGATGAAATTAAGAGAAGTTTAGTTAAAACAATTAGCTGGAGAGCTGTAGGTACAATAACAACAGTACTTATATCTTGGTTAATAACAGGTGCGTTAACCTTGGCGTTTTCAATAGGGTTTATTGAACTAGTATCAAAACTGGTGTTGTATTATTTTCATGAACGTACTTGGAATAAAATAAAATGGGGAAAATAAATTAAATATGAATTTAAAAGATATAAATAAAGATCTAGCAGGAAAAAGCCCAATTGAAATCGTTAAATGGGCAATAATAAAAGCTAAAAAACCAATTGTTACAACAAATTTTAGACCTTACGAAGCGGCTATTTTAAAAGCTATAACTCAAGTGAAAAATGATATTAAGGTAATTTGGTGTGATACAGGTTATAATACTGTAAATACATATAAACATGCCGAAGAATTAATTGGTAAATTAAATCTAAATATTGCGTTGTATGTACCTAAACAAACTGTAGCACATAGAGATGTAGTGATGGGTATTCCTGATATTGATGATTCAATGCATAAAATATTTACAGAACAAGTAAAGCTTGAGCCTTTTAAAAGAGCTATGAAAGAGCATCAACCAGATGTTTGGTTTACAAATTTACGTAAAGGGCAAACTGCTTTTAGAGATAGTATTGGTATTGTATCTCAAAGTGATGATGGCATACTAAAAGTTAGTCCATTTTATCATTGGAGTGATAAGGAATTAGATCAATATTTAATTGAAAACAATTTACCTAATGAGTTTAAGTATTTCGATCCAACAAAACAATTAGAAAATAGAGAGTGTGGCTTACATTCTTAATTAGAGAATTATGTTAAAGAACACCGTAAAGATAGATCCGTTAGAAAATGAAGCTATCTATATAATTAGAGAAGTTGCTGCTCAGTTTGAAAAACCCGTTTTATTATTTTCAGGAGGTAAAGACTCAATAACATTGGTAAGGCTAGCTCAAAAAGCATTTTATCCTTCAAAGATTCCATTTCCTTTACTACATATAGATACAGGTCATAATTTTCCGGAAACTATTGAATTTAGAGATAGGTTAGTAAAAGAGTTAGGCTTAGAATTGATTGTTAGAAATGTTCAAGATTCTATAAATCAAGGAAAAGTAAAAGAAGAAGTTGGTAAATATGCTAGTAGAAATATGTTACAAACGACTACTTTGTTAGATGCTATTGAAGAATTTAAATTTGATGCATGTATTGGTGGGGCCAGAAGAGACGAAGAAAAAGCAAGAGCTAAAGAACGTATTTTTTCAGTACGTGATGATTTTGGACAATGGGATGAGAAAAATCAACGTCCTGAATTATTCGATATGTTAAATGGTGAAATAGAATTAGGACAAAATGTTCGAGTGTTTCCAATTTCAAATTGGACAGAATTAGATGTTTGGCTATATATAGAAAAAGAAAATATTGAGATTCCTTCTATCTATTTTGCACATAAAAGAGAAATATTTTTAAGAGACGGATTGATTTGGTCGGCAAAAGATGATATCGTTTTTAGAGATGAAAATGAAGAAGTTTTAGAAAAAGTGGTCAGGTTTAGAACAGTTGGAGACATGAGTTGTACGGCAGCAGTGTTTTCTGACGCTACTGATATTACAACTGTAGTTCAAGAAATTAGAGAATCAACACTATCAGAAAGAGGTGCTCGTATAGATGATAAACGTTCTGAATCAGCTATGGAAAAACGTAAACAACAAGGGTATTTTTGAGTCCTTAAATTTTCGTTTTCAAGTAAATAATAATAAATAATTTTTAATAAAATCCTTTCTCTTTGGGAAGGTTAGTATGGGATGGGAGTTCTAAAAATAGCAACAGCAGGAAGTGTAGATGACGGAAAAAGTACTTTAATAGGGAGACTTTTATATGATACAAAATCGCTAACAACAGACAAGTTAGAAGCCATAGAAAGAACCAGTAAACAAAAAGGATATGACTATCTTGATTTTTCATTGGCAACAGATGGTTTGGTGGCAGAGAGAGAACAAGGTATTACTATAGATGTTGCTCATATTTACTTTTCAACAAGTACTAAAAGTTATATTATAGCAGATACACCGGGTCATATAGAATATACCCGAAACATGGTCACAGGGGCCTCAACATCACAGGCAGCAATTGTTTTAATTGATGCAAGAAAAGGGGTGATAGAACAAACGCATCGCCATTTTTTTATCAATAACTTACTGAGAATTAAAGATGTTATTGTTACAATAAATAAAATGGATTTAGTTAATTTTTCGGAAGAAAAATACAATACAATTAAAGCAGACTTTCAAGAATTGATGCGTAAAAGACATTATCAAGAACAAAAGATTACCTTCATTCCCGTAAGTGCCTTAAAAGGTGATAATGTTGTTGATGTATCTAAAAATATGCCTTGGTATAAAGGTCAAACATTATTAGAACATTTAGAGCTTTTAGAAACTGAAGATATTTATAATAAAAGCACTCCTAGG
>JAMONB010000069.1 GCA_027066745.1 Flavobacteriaceae bacterium | reverse complement strand
TTTAGGGAAGTGAGAGCCCGATTCTCTTACCAAACGTGTTTTACTTCTTAAGAGGTCTTGTGCTTCTTTAGAAATGGTTTTTGGAATGTAAAAGTAATCAGTTAATGTAGTTAACTCTAAATGAGCCATACTCGTATCTGCCAGAGTATTTACATCTATGGTTCCATGCAAAATTACTTGTCCTTTATCTGGAACAACTTTTACTAAAGCATATTTATTATTGTTATAGCTAATTATTTTATTTTCAACCGTTTTACCTTCTTGCTTTGCGGTAACAACTAACCAATTATTTGGTAATCTAACTTTTACTGTTAAAGGAAAATTATAAACCTTATTTTGCATTTTATCAATTAAGGTAAAAGAAATTTCATCAACTGAAATTGAATCTACTTTTAAAGAATGTGTAGCATATTCTTGAGCATATTTGGCTACATTTGGAAAAGTGCCAATCCAAAGCTTTTCTTCTTTTTGTTTGAGATAATTTAGAAACTCATCTGTTATTGTTTGGGCTTCTTTAGACGTTATTTGGTGAAAATGTGTACTCCCCCAACCTCTATAATAGTTTTTGTCTTCTAATTTTGAAAACTTATCAATTAATGGTAAAATATATTTATCTCTAGAAGAGTCATTTCTATAAATATGTGGATTTGAAACACTTCTAATCTGAGTGAAATCAATTTGATTGGCAGAATTCAATAACCCAACTGCACTACGTGATGCGATAAATAATTCGCTTGCCACCTCTTTATTTCCAACACCCCAAGGGTATGCATAAGTCAAACATTTCTGATTTGAAACATGCTCTTCAATACTTGTAATGGTTTTTTGCAAACGCTTTCGATATTTTCTATTTGACGGATTTCTTTGTCCCTTTTTTGGATGCTGATACCAATTTTGATCATCATGACCTTGAATGGCATTTCCTGCTTTTGATAATTTATCAAATAACTCCCAGTCTTTTACATTTAACTTTTTAGAAGCTTCAGTAATTACAAACCATGTGTATGGAAATCCATATTTTACTTGTAATTTTTGCCAATAAGGAATGTCTTGTTCGTTATTATCATCTATCGTTATGGTAAAAGCACTAAGCTTATCATCATTCCAGAGACAAACGCTCATGTCTCCGATGGTTTGCGGCCAAACGATATCAGTGACTTCAAATCTAGGTTCAGAAGAAGAACCAAGATTAAATCTACCTTGAGCAGTAAGACTTAAAACTGATAGTAATAATATAAAGATACTTATTTTTTGTTTCATTTTTCATTATTTAACCTACCCTATAAAAGCTGTGCCTTATTTGGTAATCCTATTCAAAAGTTAAAAATATAATTTTACGACTAATAACACTGAATTATTATACTCTTTTTACAATAACTTTTGAATAAAAATAAAAGAGGAGAAAAACCTACCAAATTAAACTAACAACCAAAACCCTTTCTTTAGTAGACTTCTTTATGCTAAAATCTAACACAATTAAACACTGATTATCAACGTTAAAGTAAAAAATAAAAAAATGTCAACAAAGAATCCAATAACTATATTCTTATTCTTTATTTCAATTGTTACTTTTAGCCAAAATGTAAATATTGTAGCCGACAACGGTAAGTTTATCATTGATGAGGATTTGAAATTAATTGTGTGTAATAAAAACGTTACAGCATATAATGATTTATCTACCACTTCTTCTTTGACAATTGAATTAAACGGAAATAGCTATACGTTCAATACTGTTCCTAATAAACTTGAGAATGGAAAACCGTATAATGTAACACTTAGCTCAACAGTCTTTCAACTCTACTTTTCTAAACTCCCACTTCTAAATATTGACACTTCAAATGAAATTCAAGATGAACCTAAAGTCTTAGCAAATTTAAAACTTACTGACACTTCAAATTCAGAAGCTATACTATCGTATTGCGGTATTGAGTTGCGTGGAGGCTTTTCTCAATCTTATCCAAAAAAATCATACGATATAGAATTGTGGAAAGATCAAACTGGTGATAATTCAAAGAAAGAATCTTTTTTAAATATGAGAAAAGATGATGACTGGATATTAATCTCAATGTACAATGAACCTTTACGTATTCGTAATATGATAAATCATAAGCTTTGGAGAGAAATTCATACACCATATTATATTGAACAAGAAAATAAAGCATTCGCTGGTATTAGAACTGAATATATTGAATTGGCAATAAATAATGAATATATGGGTATTTATGCTCTTGGCGAGCAAATTGACAAAAAGCAATTACAATTAAAGAAATACAAAACATCTATAAAAGGAGAATTGTACAAAGGTATTAGCTGGGGTGATGCCGTTACTTTCTCAAATTTAGAAAATTACAATAATAACTCACGTATTTGGAGCGGATTTGAAACAAAATATCCTAAAGAGAGTGATATTACTAATTGGGATAACCTTTATAATTTTGTTGATTTTGTAATAAACTCTTCAGATGAAGATTTTCAGAACACTATACATGATAAATTTCAAATGCATAATGCTATAGATTATTTTATATTTTTAAATTTATTAAGAGCCACTGACAATACAGGTAAAAATATCTATATAGCTAAATATAATGAAAATGAACCTTATTTTTATGCTCCATGGGATTTAGACGGGACACATGGAATTATTTGGAATGGAGAACGACGTAATAAAACAGATGACATTCTTTCTAATGATCTTTACAATAGATTATTTGACACTTTCTTTTTCAATAAAGCAGCAGCAAAACGTTGGTTTGAACTTCGCGATAATAGTGTTCTTGAAACTAGTCATTTAGTTGACAATATTTCAAAATCATATAACTTTCTTTTAGAAAATGGTAATTATGAAAGAGAAACACTAAAATGGGGTGCTGCATCAATAGACCTTTCTAACCTTGACTATACCTATACTTGGTTAGCGAATAGGCTTAATTTTTTAGATGTCTATTTTGGTGGTAATTTACTTGGTGTTCCTGAAAATAGTATTCCAACTAATAACATTACCGTGTCACCAAATCCTATAAATTCAACATTTAAAATAAAAACTACCCATCATATTAGTTCCTATAAAATCTATGACAGTAGAGGTAAATTAGTAAAGAACGAACTTTCATATGACAATGAAGAAATTCATATTGAAAATTTATCAAGCGGTATCTATTTCTTAAGAGCATTAACTGACATCAACAATCAATTTGTTACAATCAAAATTCTTAAGCAGTAAGAATCTATGTCGTCATATTTTTCAACTTTAGCGTATATTTTATTACCTTCACGCCATGCAACAAGAAAAAGCATTAGCGTTATTAAAATCGGGTAAAAATGTATTCTTAACGGGGTCAGCAGGTACAGGAAAGACTTATGTTCTCAATCAATACATCAGTTATTTAAAGGCTAGAAAAGTACCTGTAGCCGTTACAGCATCTACAGGTATCGCAGCTACGCACATGAATGGTATGACGATACATTCTTGGGCAGGTATTGGTGTAAAAGAACATCTTACTCCTAGTAATTTGGTGACTATGAAAACCAAAAAATATCTAAAAAAGCATCTCGAAAAAGCTAAAATTTTAATCATTGACGAAATTTCAATGCTTCATAAAAACCAACTTAATTTAGTCAATACCGTTTTACAATATTTTAAAAATAATCAAGAGCCATTTGGTGGTATTCAAATTGTTTTAAGTGGTGATTTCTTTCAATTACCTCCAATTGGTAAGCCAGGAGAAAAAAGTAGAGATAAATTCTCTTTTATGTCTGAAGCTTGGGTACATGCCAATTTAAAAATTTGTTATTTGACGGAACAATACCGACAGAGTGATTCTAGTTTAAATGATATTTTGAATGAAATACGTACAGGAAAAACGTCTCAAAAGAGTTGGGAGTTGTTAAAGAATGCTACTGAGAATAAACTAAAAAACAAAGAAGAACCTACCAAGTTATTTACTCACAATTATGATGTTGATACTATTAATGCTCAGCATTTATCAACTTTAGAAGGGAGAACAAAAACATTTAAAGCATCAACCAAAGGAAATATAAAACTAATTGAAACGCTAAAAAATTCAGTACTGGCAGGTGAAAATTTAGAATTAAAAATTGGTGCCAAGGTCATGTTTGTAAAAAACAATGTAGAAAAAGGCTATGTAAACGGTACCTTAGGAAAAGTAGTAGAGTTCAATAGTGAAGGTTTTCCTAGAGTTAGAATAGCTAATCGTAGAACAATTACAGTAGAACAAGAAAACTGGACGATACAAGACGATCACAGTCGAGTCTTGGCAAGCTTCAATCAATTTCCTTTACGATTGGCATGGGCAATTACCATTCATAAATGTCAAGGAATGACTCTTGACGAAGCTGAAATTGATCTTTCAAAAACATTTGAAAGAGGACAGGGCTATGTGGCTTTATCTCGATTAAAAAAACTAGAAAGCCTACAATTAAAGGGTATCAATGAAATGGCTTTACTAGTTGATGGCTTGGCACATAAAGCCGATTTACGTTTTCAAGAACTCTCTAATGAAATAGATGAAAGTTTCGACTTAGAAGAATTGGAAGCAGTTGCTCCTCTTTTTATTAAAAAATGTGGAGGCACAGTAAATACTAGAGAAATTAAAAAAACTCAAAATAAAATTAAAGAGAAAAAGCTAGGTAAAAAATCTACTTATGAAATTACATTATCCTATTTAAAACAAAAAAAATCTATTGAACAGATTGCTGAAGAACGTGGAGTTACAGTAGGTACAATTTCAAGCCATCTTATTAAAATATGTAAAGACCATCCTAAAGAAGATTTTAGTTTTTACCAACCAAAAAAAGCCATCCTTCAGAAAGTAAAAGAAATTTACAATTTACAAACTAAAGGAAAACCCATTAGTCTAAAGGCAATCTATGACGGTTTAAACGGAAAAGTAAGTTATGATGACATTAAACTGAGCATTGCTTTTCTTTAAATCAGGTTTAACAAGAATTTAAATTTATGTTAAAACCTTTTTGATTAGTTTTGTAGCAAAATCATTTGGCTTGAAAAAATTACTATTTATCTTTTTTCTTATTTCTAGTTTTGCTGTGCAGACTCAACAAAAACGTATAAAGATATTACATGCCGACAATTCAACTATTGATGAGAAAAAGTATCCAGGAGCAACTGTTCTATTAGGCGATGTTTTTATTGAGCATGAAGGGTTTACCTTACGAAGCAAAAAAGCTATCCATTATAAAAAAACCAATATTATCAAGGCTTATGGTAATGTAGTACTCAATCAAGGCGATACTATTACACAAACAAGTCGCTATGTGCAGTACAATGGCAATACAAAGAAAGCAAGATCTTGGGGGAAAGTAGTTTTAAAAGATCCTGTAATGACTTTAAGTACTGATACGCTAGATTTTGATAGGACAAAACAAATACTCTACTATAAAAATGGGGCTACTATCAAAGATACCACCAATGTTTTAGTTAGTAGAATTGGTAATTATTTTTTACAAACTTCAAAATTTCAAGCCCTTTCTGAAGTGGTATTAACCAATCCTGATTATGTTTTAAAATCTGAGCATCTAGATTATTTCACCTCAAACGGACATGCATTTTTACATGGTCCTTCTACAATTACAGGAGAAGATAACTACATCTATACAGAAAAAGGTTTTTATGATACTCAAAAAGGTATTTCACACTTTACAAAAAACTCTCTAATTGAATACAATAATAGAACTATTACTGCTGATAGTTTATTTTACAATAGAAATGAAAGTTTTGCATCTGCAACCAAAAACATTCAGATGATAGACACTCTAAATAACATGTTTATTAGAGGAAATTACGGAGAATTTTTTCAAAAATTAGATTCTGCTTTTGTAATTAAAAGAGCTGTAGCTATTACTATTGTCGATAAAGATTCGATGTATGTTCATGGAGATACTTTAATGGTTACTGGAAAACCTGAAAATAGAATTATAAGAGCTTTTAATGGCGTCAAAATTTTTAAAAGTGATTTACAAGGGAAATGTGACTCTATACACTCTAGTCAGAAAACAGGTATTACACAATTGTTTAAAAATCCTATTTTATGGTCTCAAGAGAGCCAAGTAAGTGGTGATACAATTTACCTAATTTCTAATACCAAAACTGAAAAATTAGACAGTTTAAAGATTTTGAGAAATGCTTTTGTAATTCAAAAAGATTCTGCGGGTTATAATCAAATTAAAGGAAGGAATATTTTAGGAAAATTTATAGATAACGAGTTGGAAGACATCAATGTTATTGGTAATTCTGAGAGTATCATGTATGTTAGAAATGAACAAGACAGCCTTATCGGGATAGATAAAAGTACCTGTAGTTATATCAATTTTAAAATAAAAAATAAAAAAATTCAAGATGTAACCTACTTTACAGAACCTGAAGGAGATCTTTATCCTCCTTCAGAATTCCCTGAGAATGTCAGGAAGTTCAAAGGATTTATTTGGCGTGAAGATGAAAAACCGCTTAGCTTAGAAGATATTTTTATAGATGATAAAAAGCCCTCTAAAAAAACAAAAGATACGTCAACTTCAGTTAAGAACACTAAAACTATAGAGAAACTAAAAAAATAAAACCATCAAATCAGATTTTTTCAAATATCAAGCACAAACATCACCACACCCTTTAGCAATAGAAATTTCTCATGCAAATGGATGCTATGTATATGATAAAAACGGAAAATCATATTTAGATTTTATTGCTGGCGTTTCAGCAAACAGTCTTGGTCATAATCATCCAACATTAAAAAAAGCCATCATTGAGCAAGTTGAAAAATATACTCATGTAATGGTCTATGGTGAATTTATACAACAAACTTCAGTTCATTTGTGTAAACTTTTAACAGCCCAATTATCTGGTCAACAAAACTGGTCGGTCTACTTGACCAATTCGGGTACTGAAGCCACTGAAGGAGCATTAAAATTAGCCAAACGCTTTACAAACCGACATGAAATTATTGCAGCTAAGAATGCTTATCATGGCAATACTCAGGGTGCCATGAGTGTCTGTGGAAACGAAAATCAAAATAGAGCCTTTAGACCACTAATACCAGGTGTGAAATTTATTACATTTAACAATGAAGCTGATTTACAAAAAATAACAACCAATACTGCCGCAGTTATTTTAGAAACCATACAAGGTGGAGCTGGTTTTATTGAACCAAAAAATAATTATTTATTAAAAGTTAAAAAACGCTGTAAAACTGTTGGTGCTTTATTAATCTTAGATGAGATTCAATCTGGAATTGGAAGAACTGGTCAATTTTTCGGTTTTGAAAATTACAATCTAACTCCTGATATTATCGTTTCAGGAAAAGGTTTGGGAGGTGGTATGCCAATTGGTGCATTTATTTCTCCATTACATATCATGAATTCTCTGAAAGAAAATCCGAAATTAGGACATATCACTACCTTTGGAGGCCATCCTGTAATTGCAGCATCTGCTTTAGCTACGATTAAAGAAATTACCTCTAGTAATTTAATGGCTGAAGCTTTAGAAAAAGAACAATTGTTTAGAAAATTACTACAACACAAAGCTATTAAAGAGATTCGAGGAAAAGGATTAATGCTCGCAATCCTATTCAAAACTCCTGAAATTGCAAGTCAAATTATATTAAAGTCTCTTGAAAAAGGACTCTTACTTTTTTGGTTACTTTTTGAAGGTAAGGCTGTAAGAATTACGCCTCCACTTACTATCAGTAAAGATGAGATACAAAAAGGCTGTAAATTATTATTAGAAGTAATTAAAGAAGTTACTCGCTAATCAAATTGTCTAACAACCCTCTTACCATATTACTATTCCAATTGGCTGGTCCAAATTCTGACAGTGCTACTTTACCATTTTTATCAATTACAAAAGTTGCAGGTAACGATTGAGTATCTATTTCTTTTGGTGGATTTGAAAGTATATTATAGGTTGGTAATTCATAATCATACTTTGTATAAAAATTATCAACTTTATCTTTATCATCAGAGGTAATAAATACAAATGCAACTTTATCTTTATAATCATCATATAAAGATTGTAATGAAGGCATTTCGGCTCTACATGGCGGACACCAAGTTGCCCAATAATTTATAAAAACAACTTCTCCTTTTAAGTCATTTAGATTGACATTGGTAGCATTGGTAATTCCTTTTAGTGAAAAATCGGTATTAAATTCAACTCGTTCATTAACAGCTTCTGTCTTAGGAGGCATAAGCAATGTCTTTACATACGTAACCCCTTGAGTCAACTTCGCTCTTGTACTTAAACCATAAGGTGTAAAAAGAAATATTAAAAATCCAAAAAATAAGATATTACTCAACATACTTTTATTAAATTTCATGACTGGTAATTTTAATCTTAGTGGTTTTTATTTCTGCAAGCTTACAATATTAATCAAAAAAAAGTGCAACAATTGTTACATCTTATCTAATTTAAAAAATTAAAAAATCAGATTTTTTTTTAAAATTAAAAGTAGACCATAAGCCGGATTCTGTTTTCGCAAAAGCGAATCCTTATCATTTATCTATATTATATATTACTATATAACTTTAGCTGCTTACCCCTTGAAATTAGACGAGTAGTCCTTACCCTTTCGGGATTTCAATATACGTAGCATTGCACCTCATAGAGTTTACCTGGTTTCACTACAGCCTAACTGTACTTGCTTTCTGTTGCACTTGTCCTCGGTTTACACCGGACGGATGTTATCCGCTATGATACTCTTTGGTGTCCGGACTTTCCTCTTCGAATTCACGAAGCAATAAGGTGGTCTACTTTACTACAAAAGTAACGGTTTTTAATAAATTATCAACGGAGTTAAAACAAAAAAATCCCACTCTTTAATTAAAAAGAGTGAGAAAATTGCTATGAAAAAGAAATATTACTGAACGATTGCCCAGCAATACGATAACTATAACGTAAGCTATTTCTTTTTATTGCCAATAAATCCTTATTCTGTCTAAATAAAAAAAATCTTAAAACTGACTATCCTCGAGGCAGTATTTGCCAGTTTCATACCTAGTCAAGCTGGGCACAAGCTTTGGCCTGAGTATCAAAAATCGAAACTTTATATACCTCACCCATAACTTCAGAAAGAAGTTCCAACTTCTCCCAAGGAGCAATAAATCGGAAACCCAGAATCCTTATTCCACCAAAATAGTTATATGTAGGCGTGAGGAATTATTTTCGATTAAAACCTATTTATCAATTCATTTAAAGTATAATCAAAAAAAAACCCACTCTAAAAAGAGTGGGAAAATTGCTATGAAAAAGAAAAAGTGTTGAATTATAAAAATCCAACACCGCAAATATATAAATAATATTAATATAAAACCCTAAAAAATCATGAAATAAACTTTTTTTATTTCCATTTTTTTAAGAAAACATATCTTTTACTTTTTCAAAAAAAGATTTATCAGAATTCGATGGTATAGGTTTAAAATTTTCATCATTTTTCATTTCCTCAAAAAATATTTTTTGCTTTTTAGATAAGTCCCTAGGAGTCCAAACATTAATATGAATTAATAAATCTCCTTTTCCATATCCATCCAAACTAGGTAGCCCTTTACCCCTTAAGCGTAATATTTTACCAGATTGTGTACCAGCTTCAATTTTAATTCTGACCTTTCCTGTTAAAGTATCTATCTCTTTACTTTCACCCAATATTGCTTCAGGAATACTCACATACATATCATAGTGTAAATTATTACCCTCTCTTTTCAATTTATCGTGAGATTTTTCTTGAATTACAACTAATAAATCTCCTGAAATACTATTCCCTGGTGCTTCATTTCCTTTTCCCGAAACCTTTAACTGCACTCCCTCTACAACACCTGCAGGAATTTTAATTGAAACATTTTCTTCTTTTTCTACTAAACCCTGAGCATTTGAACCGCTTGGTCTATGGTCTATAGACTCTCCAGCACCATGACAAGTTGGACATGTAGTTGCTGTCTGCATTCTACCTAGAATAGTATTAGTAATTCTGGTTACTTGACCTTGACCATTGCATGCACTACATGTTTTATAGGTAACACCTTCGGCTTTTACTAAGCGTTTTACTTTTACTTTCTTTTCAACTCCATTAACTATTTCTTCTAATGTAAGTTTTACTCTTATCCTAAGATTACTTCCTTTTACTCTGGCACGACCTCCGCCACCTCCAAAACCTGAAAACCCTCCTCCTCCAAAAGCTCCTCCAAAAATATCACCAAACTGACTAAAAATATCGTCCATATTCATACCTCCGCCACCAAAGCCTCCTGCACCACCTTCAAATGCAGCATGACCATATTGATCATAACGTGCTTTTTTATCCGCATTACTTAAAATTTCATAAGCCTCTGCCGCTTCTTTAAATTTTTCTTCAGCTGTTTTATCATCTGGATTTTTATCTGGATGATATTTTATAGCTTTTTTTCGGTATGCCTTTTTTATTTCTACTGCGGTAGCAGTTTTACTTATTTTTAAAATTTCGTAATAATCTTTTTTCACAAATATCTCTTTTTGAAACTATTTAATTTATTAATTACTGCCCAATAATAACTTTAGGAAACCTAATAATCTTATCACCTAACATATATCCATTTTCTATCACATCAATAATTTTACCTTTTAGTTTTGGTGAAGGTGCTGGAATTTGAGTAATAGCTTCATGAATTTCTGCATCAAAAACATCTCCTTTTTTCACTTCAGCTAATGTTAATCCTTTTTGCTTTAATGTGCTTTTCAATTTATCATTGATCAACTCCATTCCTTTTAATAAATTTTTATCTTTTACTTTTTTAATTTCTTGTAAGCCTCTATCAAAATCGTCCAAAATTGGCAATAAAACTGTCATCAATTCTTGATTGGCAGTTTTAAATAGCTCTATTCTTTCTTTACTTGTCCGTTTTTTATAATTTTCAAACTCAGCAAACAAACGTAAATACTTATCTTTCTCTTGTTGAATTATTTCTTCTGAAGTTGGCTCTACTTCTACCTGACCTGCTCCTTCAACAGTTTCAGTTTGTTCTTCATTCATCTGCTCTTTATCTTGTATCTCTTCTTCGTTTATATTTTCTTCTGTACTCATTCTTGTGAATCTTTTTAATTTGTAAAGTAATATACAAAAGTACTGCCAATTATTTAATAATGACATATTGACATCTTAATAATCTGAAGTAACATTTTGAAATAAAATTTTACACAAAAATAGTGCTCTTAACCCAAAATCTAATCAAATTATTCAGGCAAATTATTTAGATATTTTCAAAAAAATGGAATTTAGTCTACTCTAATAATTTTTGCACCAATAGCTCTTAAACGCTCATCAATTCGCTCGTAACCTCTATCAATTTGTTCAATATTATGAATAGTAGAAGTGCCATTTGCAGAAAGAGCTGCAATTAATAAAGATACTCCTGCTCTAATGTCTGGAGAGGTCATAGTCGTCGCTTTTAGACTTGATTCAAAATCATGACCAATTACTGTAGCTCTATGAGGGTCACATAAAATAACTTTTGCACCCATATCAATTAATTTATCTACAAAGAACAAACGGCTTTCAAACATTTTTTGATGTATTAACAAACTGCCTCTGGCTTGTGTAGCAACGACCAAAATAATACTCAATAAATCAGGAGTAAAACCTGGCCATGGTGCATCTGAAATGGTTAATATAGATCCATCAATATAGTTTTGAATCTCATAACCATCCTTATGTTTAGGTATATAAATATCATCTCCTTTACGCTCAACAGTAATTCCTAATTTTCTAAAAACATTTGGTATTACTCCTAAGTCATCCCAACTTACGCCTTTGATTGTCAATTCACTTTTAGTCATTGCTGCAAGTCCAATCCAACTACCAATTTCAATCATATCTGGCAACATTCTATGTGTAGTACCTCCTAGTGATTTTACACCATCAATATGTATCATATTAGAACCAATACCTGTTATTTTGGCACCCATTCTATTTAGCATCTTACATAATTGTTGCAAATAAGGTTCACATGCAGCATTGTAAATAGTTGTTTTACCTTCAGCTAAAACAGCGGCCATAACAATATTTGCTGTACCTGTTACTGAAGCCTCATCTAATAACATATAAGTACCTTTTAAGGTATCTGCTTCTACACCATAAAAATGGTCTTCTTTATTGTAACGAAATTCAGCACCCAACTTCATAAAGCCTTCAAAATGAGTATCTAAACGTCTTCTTCCAATTTTATCACCTCCTGGCTTTGGAATATATCCTTTACCAAAACGGGCTAACATAGGACCAACAATCATAATAGAGCCTCTTAAACCGCTTCCGTCTTTTCTGAACTCAGGAGTTTCTAAATAATCAAGATTGATATCATCTGCCTGAAAGCTATAAACACCATGCTCTTTCTTTTGAATTTTAACACCTAAATTTTCTAATAACGTAATTAATTTATTCACATCTCTAATATCAGGTATATTAGAAATTGTTACTTTTTCAGAGGTTAATAAAACCGCACATAAAATTTGTAGTGCTTCATTTTTTGCTCCTTGTGGTGTAATTTCACCTTTTAACTGATGACCGCCTTCTATTTTAAAAGTACCCATATACTATTGAAAGTTTATTTATTACCTTTTTCTATAAGGTTTGTTTGATTTGTTTGATTTATTGTTTTTATTAAACTTTCCTTTATTGTTATTATTGTTCTTATGTTTATTAGAAACTTTCTTTCTTAGCAAATTTTTACTCTCAGACAAGGTTTCATCTTCAGTAGTTAAATTAATTTTTCCATCAGAAAGTTCAGTTAAATGCTTAAAAATTACGGCATCATCAACAGTGTCTTTATTCCAATTCAAATAACATTTCTTCATATGATTGGCAATAGTAAAAACCAATGCTTCTTTAAGCTCTCCCTCTTCCCAAGTCAAAGCAGTGTCAATCATGGTTTGAATATTATTGCCATAAAACTTGTATTTAGAAGCAGATTTAGGATAGCCTAATTTGTCAGGCTTAGCGGCTAATTCTTCTTTTGAAAGAGTCGCATAAGGCGAATCAGCATCTAAATTAAAATCAGCCATGATAAAAAGTTGATCCCATAACTTATGTTTAAAATCTGGCACATCTCTTAAATGTGGCTGTAAATTACCCATAACTTCAATAATAGCAGTTGCCATTTCATTGCGTTTTTCTTTAGTTTCAAGCTTTATGCAATGATTTACTAGCTTCTGAACATGTCTACCATATTCAGGTATAATTAAATGTTCTCTTTCTGAATTGTATTCTAAATCAAAATCAATCATATTCTTTTAAATATTGTTATAGGTGCAAAGAAACAATATATTTACGTAAAACATAATGCTTTAACCCTAATTGTGGAATAATACTCTATTAGCCTAAGATTTTAAGTTTGGCAAATTGTAATAATAATTTCTTATTTCCTACAGTATCAAATGCTATTTCTGCTTTTTTATTAGACCCTAAACCTTCTAAATTTATTACTTCTCCTCTACCAAATTTTGTATGCTCAACAACATTACCAACAGTAATATTACTATCAAATAAATTGCTAGACACATTACTCACTTTCTTTAAATTTTTTGGGGTACTAATTTGTATGGTTTCTGGTTTTACTTTTTGTTTATTCTTTAGTTTATGAAAATCTCTCGTGACTGGTTTCTTAAATCTTATCTTGTCTTGAGGTACACTACCAAAGATATCTTCATTGATAAACTTATTTATTTTTGGAGATACTTTTGGCACCATTAAATCAACAAACTTATCGTCAATTTCTTCTAAAAACCGACTGGGTTCACAATCAATTAATTTTCCCCAACGGTATCTAGAATGTGCATAAGACAAATAGGCTTGCTTCTCTGCTCTGGTCAAGGCTACATAAAACAAACGTCGCTCTTCTTCTAATTCACTTCGTGTATTCATACTCATGGCAGAAGGGAATAAGTTTTCTTCTAAACCAACTATATATACATATTGAAACTCTAACCCTTTTGCCAAGTGAATGGTCATTAAAGAAACGCTATCAACATCCTTATTTTTATCATTATCAATACTACTTGCCAAAGCTACATCTTCAAGAAAAAAAGAAAGGGAATTATCTTCTTCTTTTTCTTTTTGCACTTCAATAAAGTCTTTTAAACCATTTAATAATTCTTGTACATTTTCTACTCTACTCACAGCTTCAGGAGCTGCATCTTTTTCTAATTCTCTGATAATTTTAGCTTGTTTCACCACAAATTCAGCGACTTCAAAGGCATTTTTTGTTGTTGCTTCAATTTGAAAGCTCTTAATCATCATCACAAAATTTTGCAACTTAACTTTTGTGCCTCCATTAATCTTTATATCAATTTGATCTATACTTTCTAAGATTTCATAAATTGATTTTTTATAATGATTGGCAGCAACACTTAAGCGTTCTATAGTGGTTTGACCAACTCCTCTTGCAGGATAATTGATGACTCTTTTTAAAGCCTCTTCATCATTAGGATTTACAATAAGACGTAAATATGACAGTACATCTTTAATCTCTTTTCGTTGATAAAAGGATAAACCACCAAATATATTATAGGCAATATCTTTTTTACGTAATGCATCTTCAATCGCTCTTGATTGAGCATTAGTTCTATACAAAATAGCAAAGGCTTCATTTTTGAGTTGGTGATTCATTTTGTTGTCAAAAATAGAATTTGCTACAAAACGACCTTCTTCACCTTCTGACAGCGTTCGCATTATTTTTACTTTTTCACCTTCTCCATTGGCTGTCCAAATTTCTTTATCTAATTTGGTTTTATTCTTTTCAATAACACTATTGGCAGCTTGTACAATATTACTGGTAGACCTATAGTTTTGCTCTAATTTATAAATCTTTACATCATCATAATCTCGTTGAAAATTTAAAATATTTTGAATATTTGCTCCTCGAAAAGCATAAATACTTTGTGAGTCATCTCCTACTACACAAATATTTTGAAACCTGTCTGCTAATGCTCTGACAATTAAATATTGTGAATGATTTGTATCTTGGTACTCGTCAACCAAAATATAACGAAATCTGTCTTGATATTTTGCCAGTACATCAGGAAAACGGGTCAATAATTCATTGGTTCTTAACAATAAATCATCAAAATCCATTGCACCAGCCTTAAAACAACGCTCAACATATTGATGATATATCTCACCAATCTTTGGACGGTTTGCCATGACATCGGCTTCCTTTAATTCAGGTGTTTGATAATAGGCTTTTACGGTAATCAAGCTATTTTTAAATGAAGAAATTCGACTCAAAACTTGCTTGGGCTTATACCTATCTTTCTCTAAGCCCATTTCTTTAATGATAGAAGAAATCAAACGAACGGAATCTTGCGTATCATAAATTGTAAAATTTCTTGGATACCCCAATTTATCCGCCTCAGAGCGTAAAATTCTTGCAAAAACAGAATGAAAGGTGCCCATCCATAAATTTTTGGCCTCACTTTCACCTACCATTCGTGCAATTCTTATTTTCATTTCACGAGCTGCTTTATTGGTAAAAGTCAGAGCTAAAATACTAAAGGCATCAACACCTTGATTCATTAAATGAGCAATTCGATAAGTCAGCACACGAGTTTTACCAGAGCCTGCACCTGCAATAATAATCATAGCACCGTCTTTTTGCATAACGGCGGCTCTTTGAGCTTCATTTAGTTGTTCTAGATAGTTTGTCACTATAAAATTTTTAGCATAGGCTCAAAAGTACAATCCTTAAACTTTTATAGCAATAATTCTATAGGAATTTATTCACAAATTTTATTAGACTAGATTTTATCTTGAATTTTCACACAAAACACTCCACCTTTACCATTTATAGTAAATCTATATTTCATTTTATTACCAATATTTATACCTGCTTTAATACAAGTTACATTTGCTATTTAAATAAAAATCTCTTGTTGCTGGTTCATTTTTATTGACCACATTTGTAAGAAACTTAAATCCATCTCGATTATTTTTTTTCGTGAATTTCAACCTCTAGCCTGAGCTTGCCATTAGATGACACCCTAGATGTACCCAAATACAATTTAAATGCCGCTATTAAAATATTTTCTTGATTTATTGGGACACTCCTATAATACCAATTTAACATATAATGCCGCATAAAACAGTTTCTTTTTTACGACATTATATGTTAAATTGGTATAACTACAACTTGCATCATCATCACTACAATTGAATAAAGTGAGTATGCTAATAAAAAGTAAAACTATAAAATTAAAAACCTCCGAGAATTACAACTCTCGGAGATTTAAATCTATATTT
>JAMONB010000068.1 GCA_027066745.1 Flavobacteriaceae bacterium | reverse complement strand
TTTGGGCGATATGAAAAAAGAAAATCGTCTAGACACCACACTGTTTATTACAGAGGGAGATTCAGCTAGTGGGTCGATAACAAAATCACGTAATGTCAACACACAAGCGGTATTTAGCTTAAAAGGAAAGCCTTTAAACTCCTACGGACTAAGTAAAAAAATAGTTTATGAAAATGAGGAATTTAACCTGCTTCAAGCAGCTTTAAACATTGAAGATGGTATTGAAAATTTACGCTACAATAATATTGTAATTGCTACAGATGCCGATGTTGACGGAATGCATATTCGATTACTGTTAATTACATTTTTCTTACAATTCTTCCCTGAGGTGATTAAAGAAGGGCATTTATATATTTTAGAAACACCTTTATTTAGAGTTCGTGATAAAAAAGACACTCATTATTGCTATTCAGAACAAGAAAGGAAAGATGCTATTGATTCCTTACGAGGAAAACCAGAAATAACACGATTTAAAGGATTGGGAGAAATTTCGCCTAATGAGTTTGTCCACTTTATTGGAAAAGATATGCGTTTAGACCCCGTAATGCTTGATAAAGATAAGCCTATACAAGAAATGTTAGAATTCTATATGGGAAAAAACACACCTGATAGACAAAAGTTTATTATTGAAAATTTGAAAGTTGAATTGGATTTAGTAGCGGAAAATTAGAAAATGGCAGAAGACGAAAACATAGAAGACATAAACGATTCAGCTGATGAGCAGCATAATGAACAGGAAGAGACCATCACCAAGATAACAGGAATGTACAAGGAGTGGTTTTTAGATTACGCTTCGTATGTAATTCTTGAAAGAGCTATACCTGCAATAGATGACGGATTTAAACCCGTACAACGTCGTATCATGCAGTCTATGAAAGATTTGGATGATGGGCGATACAATAAAGTTGCCAATCTTGTTGGACATACCATGCAATATCATCCGCATGGTGATGCTAGTATTGCCGATGCCATGGTACAATTAGGACAAAAAGAACTCCTCATTGACATGCAAGGGAACTGGGGTAACACCCTAACAGGCGATAGAGCCGCTGCTTCTCGTTATATTGAAGCCAGGCTCTCTAAATTCGCCTTAGAAGTGGTTTTTAATCCTAAAACTACTGAATGGCAGCAATCATACGACGGAAGGCGAAAAGAGCCTATAGATTTACCTGTTAAGTTTCCATTATTACTCGCTCAAGGTGCTGAAGGAATTGCAGTTGGTTTATCCACAAAAATTCTACCTCATAACTTTAATGAGCTCATTGATGCTTCTATAAAACATTTAAAAGGACGAAGTTTCAAGCTGATTCCTGATTTTTTAACAGGCGGTATTGCTGATGTTACCAATTATAATGACGGCAAACGTGGAGGGAAAGTTAGAGTCCGTGCTAAAATATCTCAACTAGATAAAAATACACTAGTGGTCAATGAATTACCTTACGGAACTACAACCTCTTCTTTAATAGATTCTATCTTAAAAGCAAATGACAAAGGGAAGATAAAAATTAAAAAAATTGAAGACAATACTGCTGCTCAAGTTGAAATATTAATTCATTTACCTAGCGGCGTATCTCCAGACAAAACTATAGATGCATTATATGCTTTTTCAAATTGCGAACAATCCATTTCACCATTAGGCTGTATAATTGAAGACAACAAACCTATTTTTATTGGCGTGCACGAAATGCTTAAACACTCTACAGATCATACTGTAGCTTTGTTAAAGCTAGAGTTAGAAATTCAACTCAAGGAACTAGAAGAACAATGGCATTTTGCCTCATTAGAGCGAATTTTTATTGAAAATAGAATCTATCGTGATATTGAAGAAGAAGAAACTTGGAAAGGTGTAATTACAGCAATCGACAAAGGTCTAAAGCCGTTTACAAAACACCTCAAAAGAGTTGTTACTGAAGAAGATATTGTCCGTTTGACGGAAATCAGAATTAAAAAAATATCAAAATTTGATATCGATAAAGCCAAGCAACACATTGAGAGTTTAGAAGATAAAATTGCTGAGGTCAAAAACTACCTAGCAAACCTTATCGACTATGCTATTGACTATTTTAAGAACCTAAAAACCAAATACGGTAAAGACAAAGACCGCAAAACAGAAATTAGAATATTTGAAGATATTGTCGCTTCTAAAGTTGCCATGAAAAATGCTAAACTCTATGTTAATCGCGAAGAAGGCTTTATTGGCACCTCTTTACGAAGAGATGAGCTTGTCGCAGATTGCTCTGACATTGACGATATAATTGTATTTAAAGCTGACGGGAAAATGATGATTACCAAGCTTGACTCTAAAACTTTTGTAGGGAAAAATATCATTCATATTGCTGTTTTTAAAAAGAAAGACAAGCGTACCGTTTACAATATGATCTATCGTGATGGCAAAGCAGGATCTACCTTTATGAAACGCTTCTCTGTTACTGCTGTAACAAGAGATAAAGAATATGATTTAACAGCTGGAAATAAACTTTCTAAAATGTTTTATTTTTCCGCAAACCCTAATGGTGAAGCTGAAGTAGTTACTGTAAATTTAAGAGCAGTAGGCAGTGTTAAAAAATTAAAATGGGATATTGACTTTGCAGACTTAGCCATAAAAGGACGCAGTAGTAGAGGAAATACCGTAACCAAGTATGCTGTTAAAAATATTGAACTTAAAGAGAAAGGTGTTTCTACACTAAAACCTCGTAAAATATGGTTTGACGACACCGTACAGCGTTTAAATGTTGACGGAAGAGGCGATTTACTTGGAGAGTTTACCGCAGAAGACAGATTGCTAATTATCACACAATCAGGCAAAATAAAAACCATCACCCCTAACCTTTCTACACATTTTAATGAAGATATGATTGTCTTAGAAAAATGGATTCCTAATAAGCCCATTTCTGCAATTCATTTTGATGGAGAGAAAGAACGTTATTATATAAAACGTTTTATGATTGACAACCCAAATAAAGAGGAACTTTTCATTGGTGAACACCCCAAATCTCAATTGGAAATTGTAGCTACTGATTTTAGACCTGTCGCTGAAATTATTTTCTCTAAACGCAGTTTAGAAAATCAAATAATTAATTTTAAAGAATTCATTTCAATAAAAGGAGTTAAGGCTATTGGAAATCAACTAACTAAAAATAAAATAAAACAAATAAATTTATTAGAACCCCTACCCTATGAAGACCCAAAAATCAACACTGTAGAAGTCACGGAAGAACAAATTATAAAAGCTGAAAATTCAAATGTAGAAACCGAAGTTCCTACAAAAAATAAAGATGATAGCTCTACAGAAGAAGAAGAAGACGGGCAAATAACTTTATTTTAAGTTTTGAAATCTAAAAACACAAAATGAAATTAGGCTCCATCACATTAGAATTAACCTCTTTTTGGTACATCATACTCTATATAATTATTGTCATTTTTATCGCCTGGCTACTATCTAGACTTATTCGATTTCTCCTTGTAAAGTACATCAACAGAAAGAATAAAGACCATCAATATAGCATAACTAGACTAAAGTTTATGAAAAATTCTGTCAAGTTTTTTCTTGGCATCATTGCTTTACTAGTCATTATTTTCACAGTTCCTGTATTTAGAAACAAGGCCGGTATTATTTTTTCTGGAGCGGGTATTCTAGCTGCAATCATT
>JAMONB010000067.1 GCA_027066745.1 Flavobacteriaceae bacterium | reverse complement strand
GGACAATTGGTGTTTTTAGCAGATTCAGCATTTACCATTCAAATGACACAAAATAAATATCCAACTGTTAAGTTACACTTTACCAGTGAGTTTAAATAAGTTACCTTATTGCAATCTCATGAGCAAAACTACAAACTAACGTTTTAATATATGATTAATAGTATAATAGTTATAATGTAGTGAATTTAAAAAAACTTATTTTTCAATAATTATAGTAATCTTATTAGTGGTACTTCTTATTCATAAGATAGCCTGCCCCCTTGCGGTAGGCTGGCTTCGGTTGTGCTTCCCTTACTATAACGGTTAAAAAAAACCATCTTTAAAAGATAGTTTTTTGAAATATATTTTATTTAATTTTGATTATTTTTTATTAATCTTGTTGTAGCCCTTAATGTTTCTGGTGGTAGTCCACGTGGCATATTTGTATTATCTTTTTTTATTATTACCATTCTTGCATTACTAGTTTCTACTGCTGCGTAAAAATAACCTAAATTTCCCATATTCTCAAATTCTTCATTAGTTCCATCTGGAGCACGATACCCACCCAACATTAACGACAAACCACTATCATTTGTTGCCCCAACATTTTCTCCATTAGCAAATTCTTTATATTTTAGGGGTCCAGTAGTTTGATTATATGAATTAAATAACGCATCCCACTCATTTGTTGTCGCAACCTTAAACACATGCTCCGAACCATCTGGTGCAACCATAATCCTGTCACCAATTTGATCAATCTCACTTGCATTATAATACCGTCCAAAAACTGAGTTATTCAAACTATCACTTTCATACCAATCAGCTTCGCCAATTTTTCCTGCAAAATTTTGAACAATCCAAAAGTTTCCATCATCCATCATATTAACTTTGTATTCTTTACCATCTATTTTGTCATGTACAATTGTAATATATGGAATTGATGAACCAATTTCAATTTCCTTAGTTGTTTCATTTTGTATTTGATAATCATTCATTACAATATTTCTTAAAGTTTTTTTGCCAACATCATTATCGCTATAAGTCTTAGAGGCTTGATTATTATTACTATCAACAACATTGCCATATCCAATTCCCCAATCAAAACTATAAACAAGAGGTCTATTATTAACATCCTCTGAAACTGAGGTTGCTTTAATATTTGTTAATGCCACAACATATTTTGGGACTTGAAAGTCAATAGTTATTGGATTGTTTGCGGGATCAAGAATTCCAACTTTGCCTAAATTATAAGTGTCAGTTAATCCTTTATCATCCTTTACTTGAATTTTTGGATTCATATTTCCACCGTTTAAATAAATATAATTAGTGTTTGTTTTAGTTGAAGTGTATGGTGTGTCGTAAGTTCCATCTCCATCAACATCAACAGTATAAGTCATTGGTTTTCCTTCAGGGTCACTAGAATCATAAGCATTAAAAACAAATGTATCATTAATTTCTCCATAACTTTTATTGACGTTTCCACGAGCAGTTGGTGCAAGATTTTCAATTGGTGTTGGAGGATTAGGTGGAGTTGGTGGTGGAGAATCGTTTCCTCCACAAGCCGTTATTGAAATGGAAACCATAGAAATACCAAAACAATACGCTACTATTTTTTTAGGTAAAAACTTATTAATGGCTAATGCCAAATAGGCATTGGTATTAAATCCATCAAACAACTCAATTAAAGAGCTTTTTAAACTATGTTTAGAACTGTTTTTAATTTTAATAGAAGGTAAAAATTCTTTTGGCAATTTATAGGCTGAAAGATTTTCGTTTTGCATGAAAATTGTTTCAGGATTTTCTAAGAATTTTTTACGGAATTTTGGCTTTCTAACCTTTTCAATTGCTATAAATCGTTTGGCATTTATTTTTTTAACAACTACTTTATCTGAAGAAGCAAAAGGGTTAATTATTGATGCCCCATAAAACTTTTTTAATATTTTACAATGATAAGATAAAACTCTAGGTTTTATAATTTGAGTATTAATATTTGTTTGTTTATTTTCTTTTAACCTATAAAATATTATTGATGACTCCATTAAGAACAATTTTTTAATAAACCTATCTCAAAAATACATTATTATTTATTAAGAATTAATTTAAATAACTGTTTTTCAATTTGTTACACCGCTTATTTTTATTTATTACTAAATACAATAGATTACCACGTCGTTACGCTCCTCGTAATGGCGTTATTTAGAGCCTTTCGGCTGTCGTTCAAAGACAGGCAAAAGCGAAGCAATCTTGTAATAATAAATGGACTGTTTTATAAACTTTTAAATAAAAAAGTTAAACCCTTCATTTATTTTTAATATTTTGTAAGTTGTAACCATAAATTATACCAATTAAACATCAAAATGCTTATAAAAAATAGTTTAAAGTCCATTTTTATAGCAGTATTTCCATTTTTTACATTTATAGTTTTAACACTAAGTATTATTGAAAACATACACTATTAGTTTTCATTTGTTCTATTAGGAAAGCTAATTACTGTTTTAGCAATAGTTGTATTTTTTGCAGGATTATTTATTGTGCCTAGAGCCAGAACATCGGTTAACTTAAAAGTATATAGTTTCATTATTTTCTTGGGATTGTTTATTAGCATTTTAGGTGTTTTTTTAAAAGAGCCTTTTAAAATAACAGATTTTAATACAAGTACAATCTTAATTTTGGGGTGAATTGATAGTGTATCTTTTCCTTCTTTTTATAGTTTATAAATATAATACGAATCTAAAGGAGTAATTTTGATAAAAATTGTATCGAGAACATCTGTTTTAAACTTAAAAACCTATTCTCAATACTAATTTTAAGCCTAAAAAGGCTAAAATTCACTCGAATTAACGAAATTTCATCAAAATGCACAACGGGTTTTATTAGTAAAATAAATCAGTCACACCATTACCAATCAAATTAATTTTACTGCCTTACATTTTTTTAACTTTGCGTTAGGGATGGCAACGATATCCTTTTTTTGCTAAAAAAAAGATTTAGTGAATAGCCCGACACAAATGAAATGCAGTGTAACGCCCAAAATAGTAACTTATTTTTAAACTATTTCTTTGTGCTTAAATGTTTAATAAAAACTTTTGCTATAAGCGAATTTAGGTAAACTAATGAATGGCTTTAATAACATCGTGTTTTGTGATTATATGAAATTTGTTATTACCTAAATCAACCAATACAGCTTCGTTGTCTTTGTTAATTAGTTTAGAAATTTTATCGATAGAAGCATCTTTTTTAACGATTGGAAAAGGCGAACTCATAACTTCTTTTATGGGTTTATTTGCAACGTTTTTATCATCAAAATACAAACGGAACAAATCACTTTCATCAATAGAACCCACAAAACCATTCACATCGGTAACTGGTAATTGAGAAATACCATTTTCACGCATTCTTTCAATAGCATGCGAAACCAATTCTTCCGTTTTTACGGTAACCAAAGGAGTATTAATTCTATCTTTAATTAAATCAACGGCTAACTTTTTTTCATCATCTAAAAATCCTCTTTCACGCATCCAGTCATCATTAAACATTTTTCCTACATAACGACTTCCATGGTCGTGAAATAATACCACCACCACATCATCTTTTTTAAAGTGCTCTTTCAATTGTAATAACCCTTTTATAGCAGAGCCAGCTGAATTACCAACAAAAATACCTTCTTCCTTTGCTATTTTTCGTGTATAAACGGCTGCATCTT
>JAMONB010000066.1 GCA_027066745.1 Flavobacteriaceae bacterium | reverse complement strand
GAGTTTTCAAAACAAAACATTTATGTTTCTTTTCGGGGGAATGCAATACGTGTTTCACCACATGTATACAATACAAAAGAAGATTTTGAGAAATTGGTTAAGTGTTTTGAAAGTGTGTAATTAAAAAACCTCACAGTCAATCGAAGTTTCGTGACTGTGAGGTTTAAATAAATTTGTGGTAATTAGTATCTAAATACGATTTACACGTTTAATGGCTTTAGAAAAATCTTCTAAATCGTTGTCATTCATCACCAAGTGTAATGCTTCGTCACTTACCTTATCAGCATTATCTTGTGGGAAACCTAATCCGATAGCAACCTTATGCAACACAGAAACTTCATCTTTAGAAACTTCATCATCAGCATAAATCATCTTCGTTAAATTGTACAAACGCTCAATTCTTGCATCATAACTTGCTGGAGGGTTGATAGGATATTTTTCTGGGTTTTTCAATATTTTTTTATATTCTTCTTCTCCAATTTCTAAACGTTTTGATAAACGTTCTAATAATTTTTGTTCTCCTTCAGTAATCACATCATCAGCCATAGCTAACTTTACAATGCTTGCAAAATGACCTAGGTTTTTTTTATGAGCCCCACTTGAATAGATATCTGATATTGACATATTTTAATACTTTTTGATTAATTTATTTAGTTTTTGTATATTTCTTTAATTTTAGAATTAAACTCTTCTAAAGTATAATTATTGATAATTAAATGAATGGCCTTCTCACATATTTTCTCAATGGCATCGCTAGGAAACCCTAAGCCAATAGCTATTTTTTGCAGCAAATCAACCTCATCACCAACAATTTCTTCATCTACATAAATCATTTCTGCCAAATGAAATAAACGCTCAATACGCTCATCATAACCTACTGGCGGATTGATAGGGAATGCATCAGGGTTTTCTAAAATTTGTTGATACTCCTTTTCTTGAATTCCTAAGCTTTCAGACATGCGGTTTAATAGCTCTTGCTCTTCCTCGGTAACTATTCCATCCACCAAGGCTAATTTTACAATATTTGCAAAATGAGCTAGCTTCTTTTTATGTTTTTTGTCCGAATTTGATTCTGAAATTCCCATAAATTTAATTCTAAGGTTCAAAATTACATAAATTTTTACATTGAATTAAATACATTTATCTTTTCTTTGTTGAAAATTTAAAACAATTGAGCAAACAAGCAATTGTTAGCATTTACGAACAGTCAGCTGAAATTAAACAGTTAGTTCAACAACTTAAGCAAGAAAACCAAAAGCTTTCTCTACAGCATTTGGCAGGCTCTTCATTGTCTTTTGTTATTTCAAGCTCTTTTAAACATGTAGACAAACCCTATCTAATTATTTGTAACGATAAGGAAGAAGCTGCCTACTACCTCAATGATTTAGAACAATTACTAGGAGAGAAAAATGTGCTCTTCTACCCAGGTTCTTACCGAAGACCTTACCAAATAGACGAGGTTGATAACGTAAATATTCTTTTGCGTTCTGAAGTGTTAAACCGTATCAATTCACGGAAAAAACCTGCAGTAATTGTTACTTACCCTAATGCACTTTTTGAAAAGGTAGTCACCAAAAGCGAATTGGATAGAAATACCTTAAAATTACATGTTGGTGAAGAAATTTCACTCGATTTTGTAAACGAAATGCTCTTTGAATACAATTTTAATCGGGTAGATTTTGTTACAGAACCAGGAGAGTTTGCAGTACGAGGCGGCATTGTTGATGTATTTTCTTTTTCTAATGAAGAACCTTATAGAATAGAGTTTTTTGGTGATGAGGTAGATAGTATTAGAACTTTTGATATTGAAACTCAACTTTCAACTGAGACTATAAAAAAAATCAGTATTCTCCCTAATGTAGAAAATAAAAAACTACAAGAGAAGCGTGAAAGTTTTTTAACGTATATTTCTTCTAAAACAATTCTTTTTATAAAAAACAAAGAACTCTTATTAGGTAATTTAGATCAGTTATTTGAAAAAGCCAACACTGCTTTTGCTGAAATCAAAGAAGGTATTCAATTAGGCGAACCTCATGAATTATTTTGTGATGGCAACTTAATTGAGCAACAGTTGGGCCGATTTAATTTGGTGACCATTGGTAACATGAGAGTTATTGAAACTTCTTCAGAATCTCCGAAGCTCCCCGAAGCTTTGGGACAGCATAAAATCTTATTTCAATCATCTCCCCAACCCTCTTTCAATAAACAATTCGATTTATTGATTGCAACTCTAAATGAAAATACACAAAAAGGTATTCAAAACTATTTATTTTGTTCTAATGAAAAACAAGCACAACGTTTTCATGATATATTTGAAGATGTTGATGATGAGGTCGTTTACAAGACCTTAATCTTCCCATTATACCAAGGTTTTGTTGATGCGAATTTAAAAATTGCCTGTTATACCGATCATCAGATTTTTGAGCGTTATCATAAATTCCGATTAAAAAGTGGCTTCGCCAAAAAACAAGCCATAACACTTAAAGAACTTTCCAATCTTGAAATTGGCGACTATGTTACACATATAGATCATGGTATTGGTAAGTTTGGTGGCTTGCAAAAAATTGATGTAGAAGGCAAAAAACAAGAAGCTATCAAACTCATTTATGGCGATAGAGATGTGCTGTATATCAGTATCCATTCACTCCACAAAATAACCAAGTTTAATGGTAAGGATGGTAAAGCTCCTAAAATATACAAACTAGGTTCTGGAGCTTGGAAAAAGCTCAAGCAAAAGACCAAACTTAGAGTTAAAAAAATCGCTTATGACTTGATTAAACTCTATGCAAAACGTAAAATGCAAAAGGGTTTTAGGTACAATCCTGATAGCCATATGCAATTAGAATTGGAATCGAGTTTTATGTTTGAAGACACTCCAGACCAACTCAAATCTACACAAGACATAAAAACAGATATGGAAAGTGAACAACCCATGGATCGATTGATTTGTGGTGATGTTGGTTTTGGAAAAACCGAAGTTGCTATTAGAGCTGCTTTTAAAGCGGTTGATAATGGTAAACAGGTCGCTATTCTTGTTCCCACAACTATTTTAGCCTTTCAACATGCAAGAACATTTAAAGAACGTTTAAAAGATTTTCCTGTGGTGATTGATTATCTTAACCGATTTAGAACAGCCAAACAACGAACAGAAATACTTAAAAATTTGGCCGATGGTAAAATTGATATTATTATTGGCACACATCAACTTGTAAACAAAAAGGTGATTTTTAAAGATCTAGGTCTATTAATTGTTGATGAAGAGCAAAAATTTGGTGTCTCTGTAAAGGATAAACTAAAAACGATTAAGGAGAATGTAGATACGCTTACGTTGACGGCGACACCTATACCGAGAACGCTACAGTTTTCACTAATGGCAGCTCGTGATATGTCAATAATTAGTACACCTCCGCCCAACCGTCATCCGATTGACACCAATGTTATCCGCTTTAGCGAAGAAATAATAAGAGATGCCATACATTATGAAATTTCACGTGGCGGACAGGTGTTTTTTATCCATAATCGAATAGAAAATATCAAAGAAGTCGCTGGGATGATTCAACGGCTTTTACCCGATGCTAAAGTTGCTATTGGTCACGGACAAATGGAAGGGAAAAAACTAGAGCAACTCATGTTGTCTTTTATGAATAATGAGTTTGATGTATTGGTTTCTACAACCATTGTTGAAA
>JAMONB010000065.1 GCA_027066745.1 Flavobacteriaceae bacterium | reverse complement strand
AGAAAACAAGAGGTCCTGATATATTATTGGTCGATATTTCTGTAAATGATAAAAAAGAAGAAGTCCCTGTTTTAGGAGGAATGGGGTATGTTGATAATTTTAAAAAGGTTTGGCTTGATGGAATAGAGGTGCAAATTTCATATGGATTGAAAAAAATAGAATTGCCTTTTTCAATTCAACTAAACAAGTTTATCCTTGAAAGGTATGCTGGTTCCGACAGCCCTTCTTCTTATGCTAGTGAAGTAACTTTAATAGATAAGAGTGAAGGTTTAAGTGAAGATTATAGAATTTATATGAATAATGTACTTGATTATAAAGGTTATCGCTTTTTTCAATCTTCTTATGATAGAGACGAAAAAGGAACAGTACTTTCTGTAAATCATGATTTTTATGGTACCTGGATTTCCTATTTTGGCTATTTATTAATGGGCTTGGGATTTATTGCCACCTTATTTAACAAAAATTCGAGATATCGTGAATTAATTCATAAAATAAAGAATATTCGTACAAAGAGAAAGTCTCTTGTCACATTATTGATTTTCTCCTTTCTTTCTATTGGGAATATCAATGCTCAGAATGATAATACTAAACATATTCATGATGTCAATCAAAAATCAGTTAGTATAGAGCATTCTAAAAAATTTGGGAAATTACTCGTGCAAAATTATAATGGACGATTTGTTCCTATAAATACCTTAGCATATGACGTTATGCATAAAATTTCCAGAAAAGATAGATTCACTATTCCTACCAAAGGAAAAATGGATGCCATACAAGTTTTCATGGACATGCTATTAAATGCCGAGTATTGGAAAACACAAAGTATAATTTATGTAAAGGAAAAATCTGTAATAAACTTAATTGGCTTAGAAGGGAAGTATGCTTCCTTTAACGATTTTTTTGATCAAAATGGAGATTATAAACTTAAAGCAGTTGCACAGTCTGCTTTTAGAAAGAAACCTTCAGAACAGAATACGTTCGACAAAGAAATAATTAAAATTAATGAACGTGTAGAAGTATTCATGCTCACTTTTCAAGGTAAAATACTCAAAATATTCCCAGAACAGGAATCTGTAAATAATAAATGGATAGACTGGCTTGATCCACTGGCAAATAGGCCATTAGAAGGAGCATTAAAAATATTGAATGATGATTTACAATTGAAGGAATTTAACTATCGTAATTTGTTCAGAATTTACTTAATTGAAGTTGTAAATGCAGCTAAATCTGGCGACTATACAAGGGCGAATAAGATTCTAGGATATATTGACAACATACAAAGACAAAGTAATTCTGCCCAGTTGTTGCCTTCTAAATCAAAAGTAGAAAAAGAGATTGATTATAATAATGCAAAAATATTTATCAATTTAAAAAATACATATGCTTTACTCAGTATTATTTTATTAGTACTCGCCTTTATTGATAATTTAAGAATTAAAAAAAGTAAGTTATTAAAATATTTATTAAACTTTTTTATCGCTATATTATGTATTGCTTTTCTTTATCACACCTATGGTATGGGCTTGAGGTGGTATTTGTCTGGTCACGCTCCATGGAGTAATGGATATGAAGCATTAATATTAGTCTCATGGGCAAGTTTGCTAGCAGGATTCAGTTTTATGAGGTACTCAAAAATTACTTTAGCAGCTACCGTCTTATTAGCATTTTTTACATTAATGACGGCAAGCCATAGTAGTTATGATCCTCAATTAACCAACTTGCAACCAGTACTAAAATCATATTGGTTAATTATCCATGTAGCAACTTTAACCATAAGTTATGGATTTTTAGGTTTAGGATTTGTATTAGGATTAATGAATATGGTTCTCATTTTAGTCAAAAATTTAAAGAATGGTAAACGAATTAATTTAATTATTAAAGAGTTAACACATATTAATGAGATGAATTTAACAGTTGGCCTATTTTTAGCTACTGTTGGTACTTTTTTAGGTGGTATATGGGCAAATGAATCCTGGGGTAGATATTGGGGGTGGGATGCAAAAGAAACCTGGGCATTAGTAATCATTCTAACTTACACCATTGTTTTACACTTTAGACTTGTACCCAAGATGAAAAGTTTGTATATCTTTAACGTTGGGGCAATTGTCGGTTTTTCAAGTGTTCTCATGACCTTTTTTGGGGTTAATTATTATTTTACTAAAGGGTTACATAGCTATGCAAATGGAGAGACACCCGTTTTTCCAATTTGGGCATGGGTTACAATACTATTAATATTAATTTTAATCATTGCTGCCGGTATTAAAAATAGTTACCATAAAGAGATTAATGTTAATAAAACCAAAGACAATAGATAGTTTTTGTTTTCATGTGATTTTTTGTCATAACCAAATAATGATATAAAATATATAACTCTAAAAACTACTATTACAAAATGAAAAAAGGTAAATATTTTTATTAGTGAGAAGCACTTGATTCAACCAAAAATATTGTATTAATATACTCTTTTTTTACCTTCTTCAAAGTATATAAAGTACATGCCAAATCATTCATTTAATAGAGACTAAACATCGATTAAAAATGTCCTGACAATCAGAACAAAACGTCTGGATGTTTTTTATTCAATTTATATCAACCTGATATTCTTTAATTTATAATTTATTTAATTATAACTTTAATATTAAATTAAAATTATTACACCCCTTTTATTTATCAAATATTTATAACAGCCTTTTCTAATTAGTTTCACTTATTTATCGATAAACAATATTTTTTCACCCCTTTAAGATAAAATTAACATAGTTGCATATGCAACTAATTCATTATTTATTCTATATTTGCCAAAAAATATTAGATTTTGAATAATACCGTGAAATTTGAAAAAACACTACTACCAAATCTAGGTAGAACTGCTAAATTTGCAGGATTTTATTTTATAGATACTTTTCATGAAAATGGCATTGAACTCTCTAAAGAACAATGGATCGTACTAAAAAAACTACATGATAAAGACGGGCAGATTCAAAATGATCTGGCATTTATTACCAACCGCTCTAAAACTTCTTTAACAAGACTTATCAATACCATGGAGAAAAAAAATCTGGTATACAGAGCAATTTCTAAAAAAGATAAACGAATCAATTATATTCATTTGACCGAAAAAGGTAAAAAAATCTATTTATTATCAGTACCTGTAATTAAAAAATTAACAGAAGATCTTCAAAAAAATATTAGTCAGGTAGATCTAATAACTACTATAAAGGTTCTAAATCAAATTCAAAATAACATCAATAAACTCCAAAATAATCATAATTAAATGAGAAAAATAGTTAGTGTTGCAATAGGTATCTTAATCATTGTTTTAGCATTTTTTGCTGTAAACGCAATGATCAACAGCAATAAAAAGAAAAAAAGAAAAGCACCTAAAATTATAAAAACTGTCTTTGTTGAAACTGTTCAAAACAAAGATATTCCAATAATAATTACTGCCAATGGAAATTTAGTTGCAAAAAATAAAATTGCTCTTTACAGTGAAGTTCAGGGTGTTTTAAAACCTTTGTCAAAAGATTTTAAAGCAGGAACCCACTATAGAAAAGGAGAAGTTATTTTAAAAATCAACAGTGATGAACATTATGCAAATTTACAGGCACAAAAGAGCAACCTGTTTAATACAATCACTTCCATCATGCCTGATATTCGACTGGATTACCCTAATGAATATACCAAATGGCAAAATTATCTGGCAAGTTTTG
>JAMONB010000064.1 GCA_027066745.1 Flavobacteriaceae bacterium | reverse complement strand
CAGTTGATAATTTTGAAAATAGCCATTGGAGTGATAGGCTGTTTTGCTATCATTGCTCATTACAAGAGTTTGTAAATGAAGTTGATGATTATTATGATTTGATTATTGCCAACCCTCCGTTTTATACAGATGATTTTGAAACTGATAATGAACCGCGGAATAAAGCTAGATTTACCACATCATTATCTTTTGAAGAGTTGTTATTTTCTGTTTCAAAATTATTGTCTAAACAAGGTATTTTTTCGGTGATTCTCCCTTATAAAGAAGAAACTGATTTTATTGTTTTGGCAAATAAACATCAGTTATTTGTAACTAGAATTTGCCAAGTAAAAGGCACCCCAACTTCTAAAATCAAAAGAAGTTTAATTGAATTCTCTTTTCAAAAAGATAAGCCTATAAAAGAAAATTTAATTATCGAACTTAAACGTCATCAATATACCAAAGATTATCAAAATTTGGTAAAAGAGTTTTATTTGAAAATGTAAAATAAACTAATATGATTTCTAAAAGATCTTATTAAAAACCACTTCTTTATTGTTTTTTAGTCAATAATTATAGGTTAGAATAAATTCAACTCTAGAAAACAGGAGGCTTTAAATATTAAAACTTTAGTAGTCATAAAAACCCTAATCCTTTGGGAGAGTCAGTGTTTGTTCGTGTTAGAGCATAAAAAAACCTTACTTTTTGTAAGGTTTTTAATTTAGTAGCGGGAACAGGACTCGAACCTGTGACCTTTGGGTTATGAGCCCAACGAGCTACCTACTGCTCTATCCCGCGATATGGACGGCAAATATACGTATATTTCAGCTAAAAGCAAGTTTTTGGGTAAAAAAGAAAGCCAAACACCATGAGTGTTTGACTTTCAATAATTTGAATTAGTAATTTTACGATTTAGCTATTCATTGACATTAAAAACTCTTCATTATTCTTAGAGAATTTAATCTTTTCGCTGATAAATTCCATTGCTTCAATAGGATTCATGTCGGCTAAATATTTACGCATTACCCACATGCGTTGTACTGTTTTTTCATCAAGTAATAAATCATCTCTACGTGTACTAGATTTAACTAAATCAACCGCAGGATAAATTCTACGATTTGAAATATTTCTATCTAATTGCAATTCCATATTACCTGTTCCTTTAAATTCTTCAAAGATTACTTCGTCCATTTTAGAGCCAGTGTCAGTTAAGGCAGTCGCAATTATGGTTAATGAACCTCCGTTTTCTATTTTACGAGCAGCTCCAAAGAAACGTTTTGGTTTGTGTAAAGCATTTGCATCAATACCACCTGATAAAATTTTGCCAGAAGCTGGTGCAACTGTATTGTAAGCTCTTGCCAAACGTGTAATTGAATCTAAAAGTATAACAACGTCGTGCCCGCATTCAACTAGGCGTTTTGCTTTATCTAAAACAATATTTGCTACTTTAACATGCTTTTCTGCAGGTTCATCAAAAGTAGAAGCTACAACTTCACCTTTAACATTACGTTGCATATCAGTTACCTCTTCAGGTCTTTCATCAATCAATAATACAATTTGATATACTTCAGGATGATTCGCAGCAATAGCATTTGCAATGTCTTTTAATAGCATTGTTTTACCCGTTTTAGGTTGCGATACTATCATACCTCTTTGTCCTTTACCTATAGGAGAAAATATATCAATAATTCGAGTAGAGATTGAACTTCCTTTTTCAGCAAGATTAAATTTTTCTTGTGGAAATAAAGGAGTTAAATGTTCAAATGCTACACGGTCTCTGACAATACTTGGGTTTAAACCATTAATTAAAGAAACTCGAATTAGGGGAAAGTATTTTTCACCTTCTTTTGGGGGACGAACAATACCTCTAACGGTATCACCAGTTTTTAAACCAAATAATTTTATTTGTGATTGAGATACATAAATATCATCAGGTGATGATAAATAGTTATAATCAGATGAACGTAAAAAACCATAGCCATCTTGCATGATTTCTAAAACACCCTCACTTTCAATAATTCCATCAAATTCAAAATCAGGATCTCTATATTTACCTTGCCTTCTATTTGGACCAGGCTGTGGTTTGTTGTGTTTATTTGTGTTTCTTTGATTAGAACTGTTTTGATTGTGTTCTTTTCTTTGATGCTTTTGAGCTGGAGGGTTTTGTTGTTTTTTTTCAACAGAAACATCCTCTTTTTGAGGTTTAGAAACAGGTTTTCTAGGTTCAGGTTTAGAAGCTGGTTTCTGTTCAGATTTAGAGATCTCTTGCTTTGGAGAAGCAATTGGTGTTTGAGTGGTTGTACTTGTACTATTCTCTTTTTGAGCTGTTGGCTGAGAAGGCTTTTGAATACGTTTACGTATAGTTCTTTGTTTTGGCTCTTGTTGCACAGGTTTAGAAGCTTGTACATCTAAAATTTGATATACTAAATCTAATTTTTTTAACTGACGGTATTTTGGAACACCTATTTTTTCTGCAATTTCCTGTAACTCAGGTAGTTTTTTTTGTTTTAATGATTCGATTTCAAACATTGATTAATGAATATATTTAAATTATTTTTGTAAAAATTATCTCTCAGAAATAAGAGTTATAGAATAAGTTTTATGATATGTTTTTTTGAATATTGTAAAAGAAGATGATTTACAATATGTTTGTATTTGTGATGCAATTATACAAATTAAATTTTACATATATGTTTAATTCCTAAAAAGTTTAACTTATTTTTGCTTTAATAATCTTAAAAAATAAAAAAATGATTCAACGAATTCAGACATTATATTTATTTCTAGCCTTTTTGCTTTCAATAGGTTTAGTTTTTTTATTTGATTTATGGATTGATATTGCGGGGCAACAATTTAGTATGTTGGCTTTATTTGAAAAAGATGAAATCACTCTAAAGTTGATTCCTATTTTATTTGTAGTGTCAGGAGTGTTAAGTCTAATTAGTATTTTGTTGTTTAAAAACAGAAAGAATCAATTTGTTTTAAATCGTCTAAATATTTTAGCAAATTTAATAATATTAGGTGTGCTAATTTATTTTTTATTAATAACTACTGAATTACCAATAGAAAATGTGTCTTCAGAAAAAGGAATAGGAACTTTTATACCTCTTGTAGTAATAGCTTTATTAGTTATGGCCAATAGAGCCATTCATAAAGATGAAAATTTGGTGAAATCAGTAGATAGGTTAAGATAAGTTCAGTCTTTTTACCTCAGAAATAATAAAGCAGCCAAGTACACTTGGCTGCTTTAATTTTGTAATAAAAAAAGATATTACAATAAATGTGGAGTACTTTTTGTCGCTAAACACTTACATACTCCTAATTTATTAGGGGAGAAAAGAAAGTATAAAATGTTTAGTAGAACTAATCATTTTTAGTTTATAAGGAATTTCTTTTCCTATTTGCAATATACAAATTATTTGATTTTATGCTAGTTTAATTCCTTTTCTTTCATTTTGTGGTTAAAACTCTAAAAAGCAATATATTAAAATTTTATTTATAATTATTTAGCTGACATTATATTCTTACTCTTTTGTATAATATGGTCATATTTTCCTTTTTTTTTATGAAAACTAGTGGTTTATGGGTGGTTTTAAAAACACCCATTTTCACTATTGACTTTCCTTTATTAAGATATTACTTTTGAAAAGAGAAGATTGTATGTGGAAGAATGAAAGAATTTCAAAAAATATTTAGTTAAGACTAAAGAGTTTTTTGAGTTTAATATTTTATTTGTCTGAGATCTAGATGCAATATATGTCAAAATATTTAGTTTAATTATTACAAATTTATAACTAACCAAAAGTATGGTCAATGTTGAATTAGACGAGTTTATCGATAATAAAATTACAGTTCATATTGCTGATGATCATCAAATACTTATTGATGGTGTAATAGCTGTTCTTGGTCAAGAACGAAATATTGATGTAGTTGGTTATTCGTTAAATGGAGAGCAAGTGCTTAATTGGTTTAGCGAACACTCAGCAGATGTATTGGTTTTAGATATTAGTATGCCTATACTAGACGGGTTAGAAGTACTTAAAAAATTTAAAGAACTTGAAGATGTACCTAAAATTGTAATTTTGTCTAGTTATGATGATATTAAGTTAATAAAAGAAGTACTAAGAATGGGTGCTTTAGGTTTTGTGCCTAAAAAATCTGCAGCAGAGCATATTGTAAAAGCTATTAGAAATGTACATCAAGGCGATCAATACTTTAGTGATGAAGTCAAAGAAAAAATGATGAAAACATTTATGGGTAAGCCTGTTCATGATAGCGGAAGTCAGGAAGGAATGTTGATTAATTCTTTAACTAGACGTGAATATCAAATACTAAAACTTATTGCCCAACAATATACTACAAGAGAAATGGGAGATAGTTTAGGTATAAGTGAAAGTACTGTTGAAACTCATCGTAAGAATTTGATTAAGAAAATCAATGTTAAGAATAGCGTTGGGTTAGCTATTTTTGCAATGAAAAACAAAATAGTTTAGTGATTAATTGTCAGTCTTTTACATTTTATGTATGATGTCAGCTCTCAACTTAAACATATCAAAAAGAAGTATTATATTCTTGATTATTTGTTTTTTGATTAGCAGTTCTTCTCAAGCTCAAAAAAAATATTTAGAGAATAATACACAAGATAAGAAGGAGCAGTTAACTTTAAAAAAAGTAGAAGATGATTTAAATTACTTGAATAAATATAGTAATAAATCAGTTAGTTATGATAAAAAAGAATATGAAAAAGTAAGAAATAATTATTACAAAGCATATCTTTTTTTAAAAAAAATAAAATCTGAAAGAGCTGTTAAATTAAAAGAGCGTGTACTCTATAAATTGGCTTATACAAATGAGCAACTTAGAAAATTTGATCATGCTTATTATTTTCTTGAAGAAGCTACTAATTTGACGGATAGCCTTAGGCAAGCAAGTCTTACACAAAATATTTTTGAAGCTGAAACTAAATACAATGAGGTTAAACAAGCACAAAGATTAGAAGAAGAGAAATCTCTAAGGCAGCGAACCCAGTTCTTATTTTATAGTTCTGCGATGGCTTTTTTGGTTTTTATTATATTAGGTTATATTTTTTATAGAAACTATAGATTGATACAACGTAATAAAATTGAACAAATTGAAAATGAAATGCAGACTAGAATAATTAATGCAACCATTGATGCAAAGGAAAAAGAAAGGAAATCTATTGCAGAAATATTACACAATAGTGTGAGTGCCTTATTGTCTTCTGCGAATTTGCATTTGCAAGCTACAAAGTCGCAGCTAAAAGAAAATACACCAAAAGAAATATCAAAAGCACAATTGATAGTTAATGAAGCGTCCATAAAGATTAGAGATTTGTCTCATGAACTGATTTCATCAATATTGTTGAAATTTGGACTTGCTTTTGCAATGCATGATGTTTGTCAAAAATATTCTAACTCTAAAATTACATTACGTAGTGAAGACAAAGATATAAGAAGATATAATCAAGATTTTGAAATTAAAATTTATAATATAATAGAAGAGTTGATTAATAATATTTTAAAACACAGTAATGCATCTAATGCTACAATTATGTTAGTCCATAGAGCTGATGATATGTTGAGTATTAGGTTGGGTGATGATGGCAAAGGTTTTAATGTTAATGCTACCAAAAATAAAGATGGTTTAGGGTTGAGTCATATTAAAGCTAGAGTTAAAGTCATGAAAGGAGTTTTTAATATTATGTCTTCAAAAGGTAATGGAACTAGTATTTTTATTTTAGTACCAATTCCTAAAACCTAACTTTGAGCTCAGATTTAAGTTCTTCTCTCTAATTCTATTACTTCTAAATTTTCAATTTTTGACTTGTTGATTTCAAAACGAAGCATAGTTCTGACTTGATGAAAGCCATGTTTTCCTGCAGCACCAGGGTTTAAATGTAATAAATTTAATTTTTTATCATTCACTACTTTTAAAATATGTGAATGTCCTGAAATAAAAATCTTTGGAGGGTTTTTGCTAATGTTTTCTTTTATTCTGAAATTATACCTGTGTGGATAGCCACCAATATGAGTTATCCAAACATCAATGTTTTCTACAGTAAATCTATTATCTAACGGGAATTCTGATCTGATCTCTGCATTGTCAATGTTTCCATAAACGGCACGTAAAGGTTTTAATTCCTTTATTGTATCGGTAACTTTAGTGTCACCAATGTCACCAGCATGCCAAACTTCATCTGACTGTTTTACAAATTTCAATATTTGTTTGTCAATAAAGCTATGAGTGTCAGAAAGTAATAAGATTTTTTTCAAAATAATAGTTTAAATATTTCAGTTCGAGTTTAAAATTAGGAATTCCTATCTTTGCTCGTTGACAAAAATAAGATTTCTTGAGATACTTTATCGAATTATCATATCATGGTTTAAATTATCACGGATGGCAAGTTCAACCTGATGTTGTGACTGTTCAAGAAAGATTGACTGAAGCACTTTCTGTTATTTTAAGAAAAAAAATTGATATAACTGGTGCGGGCAGAACAGATGCAGGTGTACATGCAACACAATTATTTGCCCATTTCGACAGTGCTGTTAAATTTGATGTAGTTAAAATTCAACAAAAGGTTAATGCTTTTTTACCAGAAGATATTGTTGTTGCATCTATTTTTTTGGTTAATAATGATGTTCATGCTAGATTTGATGCTATAAGTAGAAGTTATGAATATAGAATTTGGTTAGGCAGAAACCCTTTTTTATTAGAAACTACTTGGCAAATTCATCAACAAAAATTAGCCATAAATAAAATGAATGAAGCTGCTGAAATTCTATTAAATTATACTAATTTTAAATGTTTTTCTAAATCTAAAACTGATGTTAGAACATACAATTGTAAAATTACAGAAGCCAAATGGATATTAGAAGAAAATAGATTGACCTTTTATATAACTGCAGATCGTTTTTTAAGAAACATGGTAAGGGCAATTGTTGGCACTTTGATTGAAGTAGGTTTGGGTAAAAAGACAAAAGAAGATTTTATAGCTGTTATAGAAAGTGAAGATAGAAGTAAGGCGGGAGTTTCAGTACCAGCAAAAGGATTGTTTTTGACTAAAATTATTTATAATGAGGATTTGAAAAAGAGAGGTTAGCCCCTTTTTCATAAACCAGAAACTACTAGATGAGCGATAAAGTAACAGGTAAAGCATTTGATTTTAAAATATTTAAGCGATTAATGTTCTATGTAAGGAGCTATCGAAGAGAATTTTTATTTTCAATAGTTTCTGTTTTGTTACTCGCAGGTTTGGCAGCTGTTCGTCCTGTTTTACTACGTTTAATAGTAGATAATTATATTCTAAATAAAAATGTAGAACAACTATTAATCTTTAGTTTAATACTTTTTGGAGCATTATTACTAGAAGTGATCTTTCAATTTTTATTTATATTTTTCACCAATTGGTTGGGGCAACATATTATTAAAGATATTCGAACACAGTTGTTTGACAAGGTGTTAAAGTTTAAAATGCAATATTTTAATCAAACTCCAGTAGGGAAATTAGTGACTAGAGTCGTTTCAGATATAGAAACTATAGCCAGTATTTTCGGACAAGGTTTATTTGCAATTATTAGTGATTTATTACAAGTGTCAGTAATTATCATTATTATGATGATAATGAATTGGCGTTTGGGATTGATCGTGGTTATAGTATTGCCAATCATGGTTTATGCAACAAAGATATTTCAGATAAAGATAAAATCAACTTTTCAAGATGTAAGAAATCAAGTAGCAAGTCTGAATAGTTTTGTACAAGAAAGAATTTCAGGAATGAAAATTGTACAATTATTTACTCGTGAAAAAATAGAATATGATAAATTTTTAGAAATTAATGAGAAACATAAAAAAGCTCATATTAAAACAGTTTGGTATTATTCAATTTTCTTTCCGATAGTAGAAATCTTATCATCAATTACTTTAGGAGCCATTGTTTGGTATGGCGGGTTGGCAGCTGCTATTGATAGCGGAGTTTCATTTGGGACAATTACCAGTTTTATTACCATGACAGCTATGGTGTTTAGACCTTTACGCCAGATTGCTGATAAGTTTAACACATTGCAAATGGGGATGGTTGCTGCAGAAAGAGTGTTTGTTGTTTTAGATGAAGATGCTGAAGAGGTAGATGAAGGTAAACTTGAAGCTGAAAATTTAAAGGGTAATATCAATTTTGAAAATGTATATTTTAGATATTTAAAAGATGAACCTGTGCTAAGAGGGATATCTTTTAATGTAAATCAAGGAGAAACTGTTGCCGTTGTTGGTGCTACAGGGGCAGGTAAGTCAACCATTATAAATTTATTGAGTAGATTTTATACAATTAATTCTGGTAGTATTTCTATTGATAATATTGATTTGAATGAGTTTACATTGTTCTCATTAAGAAATCAGATAAGTGTAGTATTACAAGATGTATTTCTGTTTTCTGATTCCATTTTAAACAATATTACATTGAACAATAAGGATATTAGTTTTGAAGAAGTTGAAAATGCTGCAAAGAAAATAGGTATTCATGATTTTATCATGTCTTTACCTAATGGTTATCATTTTAATGTAAAAGAAAGAGGAGGGATGTTATCAGTTGGGCAAAGACAGTTGATTGCATTTTTAAGGGCTTATGTAAGTAAGCCTGCTATTTTGATTTTAGATGAAGCGACTTCATCTATAGATGCAGAATCAGAAGAATTGATACAAAAAGCAACCAATACTATAACAGAAAATAGAACCTCTATCATTATTGCACATCGATTGGCAACGATAAAAAAAGCTGATAAAATTATTGTAATGGAAAAAGGAAAAATTGTAGAACAAGGTACACACCAGCAATTATTAAAACAAAAGGGCTATTATAGTAGGTTGTATGAAATTCAATTTGAAACTGCTAAGGCAAGTTAAAAACACTACTCTAAATCTTCTTTAATGATGTCTGCCAACCTATCAATGTCATTAAATAGAATAAACTCACCATCTTTAATATAGGATATTTGTCCAGATTCTTCAGAAACAACCAAAGCAACAGCATCAGAACGTAGTGTTATTCCTAAAGCAGCTCTATGTCTTAACCCGAAACGATCAGGTATTGAAATATCTTTCTCTACAGGTAAAATTACCCTAGTGGCAGTAATTATATTATCTTCAATAATGATAGCTCCATCATGTAGCGGACTGTTTTTATAAAAAATACTAGTTAATAACGGCTTATTTACTTCTGCATTCATTTTATCTCCTGTAAGTTTTACAAAGTCTAAACTATTGTTTCTTTGTAGAATAATTAGTGCACCAGTTTTAGATTTTGACATTTCATCGCAAGCAGCTATAAGGCTTTCAATATCAGTAGTTATATGGTCATCACGAAAAGCTGTTGAAAATTTAAACCGTTTTAAAAATCCTTTTTTTGATGCAAAATTAGTAGAACCCACCATTAATAAAAAATTTCTAATCTCTTGTTGAAAAACAATAATTAAAGCAATAAAACCTCCGCCAAGAAATTTACCTAAAATATCACTTAGCAATTCCATTTTAAGGGCAACAGTTAGTTTCCAAATTAAATAGACAATGGCAATTCCTAAAAAAATATTAATAGCAGCAGTACCTTTTATCAATCTATACACATAATAGAGTAAAATTGCGACTAAGGCAATGTCTAGAATATCTAAAAATCTAAACTCTAAAAAATTCAATGCATCCAAAAAAATAAGGTTTTGGTAAATGTAATCATAAAATAGGCTATTTTACAAGTACTATTCTTATTTAATTTAAAGATTTTTTCAACAGATAAAGTTCTAGTCAATTTACATTTAGAGGTTTTGCTTCGGCAATTAATTGAGGATATCTTTTTTTTACCATTTTTATGTTTCTAGCTAAGGAGGTATTTGATTTGTCATTTTTTAAATTACGTTCTAATTTATCTAAAGATTTTCCAAATAAAGATTTTGACAAATCGTTTCTCAATACACTATACGCACTTAAAATTTCATTTTGTACAGCAATGTATGTTGCATAAGTAGTGCTTCTGTTTGCTTGAAATGAAATCACTGCTTTTTCAGGATGATCAGATGAAGTAATGTCTTTTTTTCCGTTACACCAAGTACATTTTTCGTTATTTGAATTTGTACCAGCTCCATTATTTATGAAATCAATAAGTAAAGGTTTTAGTTCTTCAATTTTAATAGTTTGATTACCTTCAATTTGTATCTCATTTTTAGAATTGATGCGAATTTCAAAGACATTTTTTTCTTTGTAAGTGTTTATAGGAATTTCAGTCTGTTTTTCGTGTAAACGCTTAAATATACCAATTTCAGAATCAAGTGTTGTGGTAACCAAAAAAAAGATCAATAATAGAAATGCAATATCAGCCATAGATCCTGCATTGATTTCTGGAATGTTTCTGTCGCTCATAATGTTGTTTTTAAGAAGTTAAACATTGAAAATTACTCAAGAGTTTGAGTTATTTTATTAAGGCGAGGTTAACAAAAGATGAACAAAAATGATGCCGAAGTATTTGTGTAGAAATACTAGGCTTTTAAAGTCAGAAATATTTTAATGGTTTCATTTGCTTCTTTTACATCATGTACTCTTAAAATATTACTACCATTCATTAAGGCTATTGTATTAGCAACAGTTGTAGCGTTTAAAGCTTTTTCAGGATTGGTGTTTAATAATTTATAAAGCATAGATTTTCTTGAAAGACCACTGAGAATTGGTACTTCTAAGCTTTTAAATAAAACTAAATTATTAAGTAATTGATAATTCTGTTCTAAAGTTTTACCAAAACCGAAACCTACATCTATAATAATGTCATTGACTTGTAATTGCCTTAACTGATAGATTTTTTCAGAGAAATAAAGAATGATTTCTTTTACAATATCATTATATTCAGGGTTGTTTTGCATATCCTGAGGAGTGCCTTGCATATGCATTATTAGATATGGTACTTGTAATTTTGCTACAGTATTAAACATATTATTATCCATTGTACCAGCAGAAATATCGTTGACTAAGCAAGCCCCATTTTGTATAGCCTCAAAAGCTATTTTACTTCTAAAACTATCGATGGAAATTAAACTTTTAGGAAATTCTTTATTCAATAATTTAATGACAGGTACTACCCTTTGTAGCTCTTCTTTTGCATTAACATTTTTTGCATTAGGCCTTGAAGAATATCCACCTACATCTATAAATGTAGCTCCTTCTATTAGCATTTTTTCAGTCCTTAAAAGAATGTCTTTGTCGCTTTTTAAAGTGTTTCCATCGTAAAAGGAATCTGGTGTAATGTTCAGTATTCCCATTATTTTCGGAGAGGATAAATCTATAAGCTTTCCTTTACAATTAATGTGCATGCTTTTATTTATTTTTCAATTTTGAACACTATTTACTTGCAACGGTATTTACGACCTTTGACATTTCTGGTGCCTTGTAATTTTTCATTTTAGTAATGAGTTCTTCAATATTATCGCTTACCAAAAGCATGTCTCTATTGTTTTGTTTTAGAAACCCTTCTTTTACCATTACATCTAATTGAAGTAATATATGGTCAAAATATCTATTGGTATTTAAAAGGCCAATAGGTTTGCTTTCAATGCTTAATTGCCCTAATGTAAGAGCTTCAAAAATTTCATCTAAGGTTCCAAATCCTCCTGCTAATGCAATATATCCATCAGCCAATTTGCTGATTTTCACTTTTCGCTTAGACATTTTTTTTGTGACGATCATTTTTGTAATGGTAGTGTGTACAACTTCTTTATGCCTGAGTAAATGAGGAATTACACCAATTACTTCACCATTATTTTCTATAAGTGTATCAGCAATAGTACCCATTAATCCTATTTTTCCACCACCATAAACCAAGCCAATATTGTGCTTAGCAAAATAGTTGCCCAATTCTTTTGCAGCATTTACATAAATGGAATTATACCCAATACTTGATCCGCAAAAAACAGCAATACGCTTCATAGGTTTAAATTATTTTAGTAAACTATATAATTATTCAACTAAAGTCATTTTGGCTAAAAAATATTTTTCCACTATAATTTCAGCTATTTTTATTACCGAAACAATGTTATGCTAATAAAAATGAGCTTTATCTATTAAAAAAAGCTATCCTTTCTTACCTCAAAAGCACCTCAGTTGAATAGTTACGTAAAAATAAACAATTGAAAAAGATTAATTAGTAAGTTTTTCATAAATTCGTCAAATAGTTATAAGAAATGAATTTAGCACCATTTTAATGGTAAAGAAGTAAGAAGATTAATTATGCAGAAGACCTCTGAACAGTATGATATTGTAATTCGAAAATGCCGAGACCTTTTTGTAAATAAAATGAAAGATTACGGTAGTGCTTGGCGTATTTTAAGATTGCCATCCTTAACCGATCAAATTTTTATTAAAGCTCAACGAATTCGTCAGTTACAACAGAATGATATTAAAAAAGTTGATGAAGATGAAATACCTGAGTTTATAGGTATTATTAATTATTCAATTATGGCATTAATTCAGTTAGAGAAAGGAGTAGTTGAACAGCCAGATTTATCTGTTAATGAGGCTGCTGATTTGTACGACAAGCATTTGCGTTTGACTAAAGAATTAATGGAAAATAAAAATCATGATTATGGTGAAGCTTGGCGAGATATGCGTGTTAGTTCTTTAACAGATTTGATTTTACAAAAGCTATTACGAGTAAAACAAATTGAAGATAATAAGGGTAAAACTTTGGTCTCTGAAGGAATAGATGCTAATTATCAAGATATGATTAACTATGCAGTATTCGCATTGATTTTAATGAATGAAGATTATCAATAATAATTTTTTATAGAGAAAAGATACGTATGAAAATTTTAACACATATAGCTAGGGTTTTAGTAGCAGCAACTTTTATTTTTTCAGGATTTGTAAAACTGATAGACCCTTTGGGTTCAGCTTACAAATTTCAAGACTATTTTGCTGCAGATGTATTGAATTTGGAGTTTTTGAGTCCGTATGCTTTACAATTTTCTATAGTTTTAATTGTAGCTGAAATTATGCTAGGGGTGATGCTGTTAGTTGGCTTTAAATCTAAATTTACAGTTAGAAGCCTAATGGTACTCACACTTGTCTTTTTGTTTTTAACATGGTATTCTGCCTATTATAATAAGGTTACAGACTGTGGTTGTTTTGGTGATGCAATAACCTTGACACCATGGGAGACATTTTATAAGAATATCATTTTGGTTGTTTTGATTCTGTTCTTGTTGTTTACTACAAAGCATATCAAGGCTGTTTTTAGTAAGAATTTTGCTAGCAGAGCTTCGTTTATAGCTTTTGCAAGCTTCTTATTTATTACCTATTACGTCTTACAACATTTACCAATTATTGATTTTAGAGCTTATGCGATAGGTAATGATATACCTAAAGGGATGATTATTCCTGAAGGAGCAAAGCAAGATGTTTATGAAGATACTTGGATTTATAAGGTAAATGGAGAAGATAAAGAATACACAACAGAAGAAAAACCTTGGGAAATTGAAGGAGCAACTTTTGTAGATAGAAAAACAGTATTGTTAGAAAAAGGATATGAACCCCCGATTCATGATTTTACTATGGAACTTGGAGGTTTTGATCAGGCAGAACTATTATTTCAAAAAGAAAGATTAGTCTTAATTGTAATGCATGATTTAAATAAAACAGATACTAATTTGTTGACTAAAATTGTAACATTTTCTACAAGAGCATTACAAGAAGGTTATGATGTTTATGCTATATCTTCTTCAAAAGAAGAAGATTTTTTAAAGATAAAAGAGCAGTTTAAACTAGAATTTGATCTGTTGTTTTGCGATGATATAGCTTTAAAAACTATGATAAGAGCAAATCCAGGTATTGTTATTTTAAATAAAGGGACAATTACAGGAAAATGGAATGCAGCTGATGCTGATAAAGTGAAATTGTAGGAGATTAAAATCTAATAACATTATCAACTTAGTGAAGTTGATTTTTAGTGATTATTCTCTTGTTGAAATTTAAGTTATTAATGATAAGTAGTGAAAAATAAAAACCTTCAATTTTGAAGGACTAGAGATGAAATGAAACAACTATTATTGGTTTTTTTTGGTGGAGGTTTTGGTAGTATGGCAAGGTTTGTTCTGTCAAAATATTTTAATAACAGTGCAGATGGAATACCTTATGGTACATTTTTAGCTAATATTATAGGAAGTTTATTTATTGGAGTAATTTTAGGGCTAGCACTAAAGAATGATACTTTAAGTCAAAATCAAACCTTATTGTTAGCTACAGGGTTTTGTGGTGGTTTTACAACTTTTTCTACTTTTGCTTATGAGAACCATATTTTTTTAAAGTCAGGTGATTTCACAAGTTTTTTTATCTACACAATAGGTAGTTTTACCTTAGGTTTTGCAGCTGTATTTTTAGGTATGTATTTGATGAAAGGCTAGGTTGTAATGTGTTATATACCAAACAGTAACTATTCTTAAAAGCTGTGATTTTATTAACTTCTGATTGATTTTAAATATGTATACTTGTAACTAAAAGGATTTTAACATGAAAAAAATCACCTATTTTGTATTTATTCTTACTTGTTTGTTATTTAGAAATGTAAACCTGTATGCCCAAAATGATGTTCTTCAAAAATTAGAAAAAATAGCAATTGTTGAACAAAAAATGATGATGCCAATGAGAGATGGTCTTAGATTGGCTACAGACATTTATCGACCAAAAACCAAAGAAAAAGTGCCTATTATCTTTTCAAGAACACCTTATAATTTCAACTCATGGGGTGACGGGAAGCAAATAAATAGAACTGCAACAAGAGCATATGAAGCTGTAAAGCGAGGTTATGCCTATGTGGTTCAAAATGAGCGTGGACGTTATTTTTCTGAAGGAGAATGGGACATTCTTGGAGTACCTTTAACAGATGGTTATGATGCTTTTACATGGATGAAAACTCAGTCTTGGTCTAATGGTAAAATAGGATTATTGGGTTGTTCATCTACAGCCGAATGGCAAATGGCTGTTGCAGCTTTAGACCATCCTTCTCTTGCAACTATGATTCCACAAGGGTATGGTGCTGGTGTTGGAAGAGTTGGGAAGTACTTAGAACAAGGTAATTGGTACAGAGGAGGTGTGGAGCAAATGTTGTTTTTTTCTTGGCTATACAGTGTTGAGCATGATAAATTTAAGCCAAGAATTCCAGCAGGAGCTACACAAGAAGATTTGATACGAATTTCAAGATTCTATGATTTAGCTCCTAAAAATCCAAAAGTAGATATGGCTAAAGCCATGGAACATTTACCCATTCAAGACATATTAATAAATATTAATGGTAAACGAGAGATTTTTGATAAAATGATTCGTCGTACACCAAGCCATGAAGATTGGTATAAAGGTGGCTTATACCATGATAATATGGAGATTAATATTCCTAGCTTTTGGTTTACATCTTGGTATGATGTTTCTATTAGTCCAAATTTAGCACTTTTTAATCATGTTAGAAATAATGCAAAAAATAAAGAAATAAAAGATAATCAGTATTTAATCATTGCCCCGACCATGCATTGTGCTTATACCCGATCTACAGAAAACACAATAGTTGGAGAGCGTAGTGTTGGTGATGCAAGGTTTAATCATGACGAACAGATTTATGCTTGGTTTGATATGTGGTTAAAAGGAGAAAAAAATAATTTTAAAGAGATAACTCCTAGGGTTCAATATTATACTATGGGAAGTAATAAGTGGCAAGGATCTCAATCATGGCCTCCAGAAAATACAAAAATGATTACTTATTATTTAAAAAGTAATGGGAATGCTAATAGCCTTAATGGAGATGGTAAATTATCAAAAAGAAAGCAGAATAAAGATAGACCAGACACATTTACTTATGATCCAATGAATCCTGTAAAGTCTTATGGAGGAAATGTTTGTTGTACTGGTGGTGCAGTAAAAGGAGGTGCTTATGATCAACAAGAAATGGAAAAAAGAGACGATATTTTGGTTTACACTACTGATATCTTAAACGAGGGAATTGAGATTTCTGGTTTTATAGAATCTACATTGTATGTTTCTTCAGATGTGAAAGATACTGATTTTACGATAAAACTAATTGACGTTTATCCTGACGGTCGTGCTTATAATCTTGATGAAACAATTCAGCGTGTAAGATATAGAGACGGTTATGATAAACAGATGTTTATGAAAAAAGGTGAAGTGTATAAGATAAGCTTAACACCTATGTCTACAAGTAATTTTTTTAAAAAAGGACATAGAGTAAGAATTGAAATTTCTAGTAGTAATTTTCCGCGTTTTGCAAGAAATTTAAATACTGGTGGAAAAAATTATGATGAAAAGATTGGTATTGTAGCTCATAATAAAATACATCATTCGTCAAAATATAAATCACATATTAGATTACCAATTGTAATTAAATAGTTGCCAGATTAAATTAAAAAATTAATTTTTAACAAACAAAGGAGGTTTTCTATGCTTAGTGCCTTGTTCATAGCTATATGATAATCGTATCAATGTAGGTTCACTAAACATTCTACCTAAAAATTGTAAGCCAACGGGTAAGCCCTCACTAGTAAACCCCATAGGCACAGTAAAAGCTGGCTGACCAGTATGTGGAGCAATCACTTGATTGTTATCACCTAAATATTCTTCTTCAAAT
>JAMONB010000063.1 GCA_027066745.1 Flavobacteriaceae bacterium | reverse complement strand
AGCTTTTAAAGTAGCAGGTTTATTGCCGAAGCAAATAGATTATATCAATGCTCATGGTACTGCCACTGCAAATAATGATTTGTCTGAAAGTAAAGCAATACAGCGAGTTTTTGGGAACGAAATTCCAGATATAAGCTCCACAAAATCATTTACAGGGCATACCTTAGCAGCTGCGGCAGCAATAGAAGCCGTTTATTCAATATTAGCATTACAACATCAGGTTGTTTTTCCGAACCTAAATTTTAAAACAGCCATCAAAGAAACAGGTATTGTTCCCGTAAGTAAATTAAAAGAAAAAAAGATTCAACATGTACTTTCTAATTCCTTTGGTTTTGGAGGGAATTGTTCTACACTAATATTCTCTAAAAATTAAATGGAAGCATGTTATATAAATGGTTTAGGTTGTGTTTCTGCACAACATACAATTGATGAAAATCAATTTTTAGAGCAGGTTGTTAGCTATCATGAAACTATATTACCAACCATAAACCCTAATTATAAAGAATATATTCCTCCTGCTGCGGCAAGACGAATGGCTAAAGGAATTAAAATGGGCGTAGTCGCCTCTAGTTTGGCATTGAAAGAAGCTGAAATAACGATGCCAGATGCAATTATAACTGGCACTGGTTTGGGTTGTTTAAAAGACTCTGAGAAGTTTTTGAGTGCTATTATAGACAATGATGAAGAATATTTAACACCTACAGCTTTTATTCAATCTACACATAATACTGTTGGTGCTCAAATTGCCTTAGGTTTAAAATGTAAAGCCTATAATTTTACCTATGTCCATGCTGCGGTTTCTTTTGAATCTTGTCTGATTGATGCTCAGTTGAAGTTCAATGAAAAGGAAGCTTCAAACATTTTAGTAGGTGGAGTTGACGAAAACGGAGAACATACTTATAAACTACATGCATTAATCAATCATATTAAAAAAGATAAAATCAATACGTTCGATTTGAAAAATTCCAATTCTGTTGGAACAGTTTTCGGAGAAGGAGCTTCGTTTTTTACCTTGTCAGATACAAAGCAAGAAAGTACTTATGCTCAATTAACTGATGTAGAAATAATAAGTCAGCTGACTTTAGAGCAATTAAATGATAGAATTGAAACATTTCTAAAAATTAATCAACTTTCTAGTGACGATATTGATGCCATTATTTTAGGTGTAAATGGTGATGTTGATTACGATCATTTTTATGCACATTTGCAAGAAGGGGTTTTTAAAGAAACACAGCAGTTGTACTATAAACATTTATGTGGTGAGTATAATACAGCCTCTTCATTTGGTTTGTGGATAGGAGCGAAGCTGATGAAATCTCAGCAAGCCCCAGAAGCAATCAAGTTAAATACTACTGAAGTAACATCGTATAAAAACATATTACTTTACAATCACTACAGAGGTGAGAATCATAGTTTTACTTTATTGCAATCATGTTAAGGTTTAAATGGATAAATAGTAGCTGCATTATCCTAATGCTATTAGCACTTTTTTTTAATAGCCCAATTTATCTTTTTGTTCTTCTGTTTTTAGTATGGTTTATTTTAACCAGTATAGGTTCATTTCATATACGGTGGAACTATTTCCTAAATGCATTACATTTAAACCCTAATTTCAATAAAAATGCTGTAGCCATTACTTTTGATGATGGTCCTCATCCTGTAATTACACCACAAATATTAGAGCTTTTACAGAAATACAATGCAAAAGCTACTTTTTTTTGTATTGGCAAACAAATAGAAGCGTACCCTGAATTATTTAAACAGATAGTCGATGCTGGTCATACTATTGGAAATCATTCGTATAGTCATTCCAATAATTTCGGATTTTTCTCAACGAAAAAAGTTATGGCTGAATTGAAAAAAACTGACGATTTAATTTATGCCTTGACAAAAAAGAAAATCAAGTGCTTTAGGCCTCCATTTGGTGTTACAAATCCGAACATTGCAAAGGCAATAAAACAAAGCAAACATCATGTAATAGGATGGAGTATCAGGTCTTTAGATACTAAAATTAAAGATCCTAAAAAAATAATAGAAAGAATCACAAGACAATTAAAATCAGGAGATGTTATTCTACTACATGATACTAATGAAAGAGCGATTATTGTTTTGGAACAATTATTGTTATTTTTACAAGAAAAACAATTTGCAGCAGTTACTGTAGAACAACTATTAGGATTAGAAGCTTATGAATAAAATACTATATATACTATTGTTAGTGATGGGCAGTTTAACTGCTCAAGAAACTAAAATGACAAGTGTAGAAATAACTAATTTTAAAGAGAACGTAAAAGTAACGGCCTCAAAAACCAAGACCATTATAAGTGATTTTATCCAATATAAGCACATGGACTTCTTATCTGATGATATCAAAACCTCAGGTAAAATGCTGTTTAAAGCACCTAATTTAGTGAAATGGTCGTATACACATCCGTTTCAATATAGTGTAATTTTTAAAGGAGATAAACTGCTAATTAATGATGAAGGAAAAAAGAGTGACGTTAAAATCGGTTCTAGTCAACTGTTTAAAAAATTAAATCAATTGATTGTCAATAGTATCAGCG
>JAMONB010000062.1 GCA_027066745.1 Flavobacteriaceae bacterium | reverse complement strand
AAAATTGCTTTATCAGTAAATTTTTCAATTGTAATTGTAGGGTTGTTATAGATATAAACCTCTGAATTATCAATAGCTGAAATAAGAATTGTTGTTTTGGCATTTACCTGTACATCAGCACTGTCTGATGCATCAATAATTACATCATTACTTTCTAAGCTTTCACCTTTAAAATCACTTTTGTTTTCAGCATTTACATACAATTCAGAACAAGTGCCAGAGACGCTAGTTGTTGAGTTTCCTTGTATGGTGGCTTCAATATGATTGCAAGAAATAGTTATTTTTGCTTTACCAGACCTATCAGCATTAATATAAATATCATCTGCATTTACTGTCAATTTTACATTTGCACTTTCATTATTATTAAGAATAAATTTTGAAGCATGTATGTCTAAAGTCAATTTAGAATCGTCTTCAGCAGTAATTGTTAACTGATTAAATTTTAATGTACTGGTTGATTTAATATCAGCTTTGTCATTACTTATAATCTCATCAATATAATTGTCAATAACTACGTAAACTTTTAAAGCCTTTTTTCTTACAATTCTTTTGGTTAAACTGATAATTAATGTACTGTCTCTAACTTCGGTCAATATAGCAACATGTAAATTTTCGTCAGCTTCAACAGTAACCGATTGCTCCATACCTTGGGTAAGAATAACATCTAGCTTATCATTAATTTCAATTTTATTAAAGTTGTCAATATACCTGTTTTCTGTAGTTACAATTTTGTTTCCTTTCAATTTGTCTTGTGCAGATAAATTTAAAGGAATTGTAACTAAAACAATTAGTATAACTATGAGGTTGATATTTTTCATTTGTTTTGTTTTGTACCCCAAAGATATCACAAAAAACAAAAACTTCGATTTTAAACGAAGTTTTTGTTTTAAATTATGTTATTGAACTCAGGTTTTAATACGCATCGTCATGTACACTGGCAACTGCTCTACCACTAGGGTCGTTCATGTTTTTAAAGCTTTCATCCCATTCTAAGGCTATTTTTGTGCTACAGGCGACAGAGGCTTCTTGAGGTACGCATAAAGCCGCAGCATCACTTGGGAAATGTTCTGTAAAAATTGAACGGTAATAAAATTCTTCTTTTGAAGTTGGTGTTTGTAAAGGGAATTTAAACTTGGCGTTTGCCAATTGCTCATCGGTTACTGCTTCATTTACAACTTCCTTCAGAGTATCTATCCAGCTATAGCCAACACCGTCAGAAAATTGTTCTTTTTGTCGCCAAGCTACACTTTTGGGTATCATGTCTTCAAAAGCTTTTCGTACAACCCATTTTTCCATATGTTCACCGTTGATCATTTTATCTTGTGGATTGATACGCATAGCAACATCCATAAATTCTTTGTCTAAAAAAGGCACACGACCTTCAATGCCCCAAGCAGCCAAACTTTTGTTAGCACGTAAGCAATCATACATATGTAATTTGTTTAATTTACGAACCGTTTCTTCATGAAATTCTTTTGCATTTGGTGCTTTGTGGAAGTATAAATATCCACCAAAAAGTTCATCTGCTCCTTCACCAGATAAGACCATTTTTATACCCATTGACTTGATGACTCTTGCCATTAAATACATTGGTGTAGAAGCTCTTATTGTGGTGATATCATAGGTTTCTAAGTTGTAAATCACATCACGAATGGCATCTAAGCCTTCTTGAATTGTAAATTTTATTTCATGGTGAATGGTATCAATATGATCTGCAACTATTCGTGCAGCGGCTAAATCAGGTGATCCCTCTAATCCAACAGAAAAGGAATGTAATTGTGGCCACCAAGCTGCTTTTGTATCGTCAGATTCAATACGTTTTTCTGCATATTTTTTTGCAATTGCAGAGGTTACCGATGAGTCTAATCCGCCAGAAAGTAATACGCCATAAGGTACATCAGACATCAATTGTCTATGCACAGCAGCTTCTAATGCTTCTTTTATTTCTTGAATGCTCGTTTCATTGTCTTTTACAGCATCGTATTCTGTCCAGTCTCTATGGTACCATTTTACAAATTTACCATTGCTACTTGACATATAATGCCCTGGCGGAAATAATTCTATCTTTGTGCAAACACCTTCTAAAGCTTTTAATTCAGAGGCAACATAAAAAGTTCCGTTTTGATCCCATCCAATATATAGCGGGATAATTCCCATGTGATCTCTAGCAATAAAATACTCATCTTTTTCAACATCATAAATGGCAAAACCAAATATACCGTTCATTTCATCGATAAAATCAGTACCTTTCTCTTGGTATAGTGCTAAAATGACTTCACAATCAGATTCAGTTTGGAAATTGTATTTACCATCAAATTGTTTGCGTAACTCTCTATGGTTGTAAATTTCACCATTGGCAGCTAAAATCAATTTTTTATCTTCACTTAATAAAGGTTGCTTACCTGAAGCGGGGTCAACAATAGCTAGGCGTTCATGAGCTAATATTGCTTTGTTATCACAATAAATACCACTCCAGTCTGGACCACGATGACGAATCTTTTTTGACATTTCTAACAATTGAGGTCTTAATACCTCTACATCTTGTTTTAAATCGAAAGCACATACAATTCCACACATAATATTTTATTTTCTAATTTATACTGCAAATGTTAGTTTTTTATTTCAATATGAAAACAAAAAGCAATAATTTAATTACAATTTTACATTAAATAGGTAAAATATATAAAATATTTAAACTAGATTAAATAATAATGAATAAATTAATTAGAGTTTTAAATACTAAAAACAATATACAAACGTTATATATCAACTAAAACGAAACTATTTGATGATAAAACTTTACTATTCTACTAGTATCTCCCTTTTATTATTGTTCTTTTTTACCGCTGAAATCAACGCTCAGGGCTTTGTCGCCGTTGACAATATTTCACATGATATTTCTTATTATAGGCAAAGTAAAATAACGCCGCCTTTAGTAAAAGTATTGTATGGTAGACCACAAAAAAATGAAGAAGTGGTTTTTGGAAACACAGTCCCTTTTGATAAAATATGGAGGACTGGTGCCAACGAAGCAACAGAAGTTAAATTTTATAAAGATGTTCAATTTGGTAATGCCAAAGTTAAAGCTGGTACTTATGTATTGGTGACTATCCCTGGAAAGGATAAATGGGACGTTATATTGAATTCTCAAACTGATGTTTGGGGTTCTTTTCAATACAACCCGACATTTAATGTCGCCAAGATTACGGTACCTGTTAAAAAGGCTGAAGAACTCGAAACATTTTCAATTTCATTTAATGATGATAATGAGCAAGTACAAATGATTTTAGGTTGGGACAATACAAGAATAAATATTCCACTTAAATTCAAGAGAGAACAAATTTTTGTTGCAAAAAGATAATCCTGCTTGATAATAGAAATTAGAAAAATCTAACATTGTTTATTCAATGTTAGATTTTTTTGTGGATTTAACTCGGGCTAATCGATAAGAATTTCTCTAGGTTCTGTCTCGATTTCGGCTAGAGAAGGCCTTGTGGATAATCAGTTTTAAGAAATTGTTATTTTACCTTTTCTCCATTAACATAAGTGTTCAATACTTTTGTTTTTGGAACTTTTTGAATGTCAACTTCCATAATATTTTGATTTAGTAGAATAAAGTCGGCTAATTTACCCACTTCAATAGAACCTTTTTCAGCTTCTTCAAAATTAGCATAAGCAGCCCAAATGGTCATTCCTTTTAAGGTTTCTTCACGAGACAAAGCATTTTCAA
>JAMONB010000061.1 GCA_027066745.1 Flavobacteriaceae bacterium | reverse complement strand
TTAGGGACCTCAAGGATATTCCTGTATCTGTACTTAAATACCAAGAACAGGTATTAGTTGGAAAAACCCTTAGAGAATACGACAACCTCATCGAAAACAACAACCGCCGCATCGCCATACTCGAAGACATGGCTCAATCCCTCTACCGCGAATGGTTTGTCCACTTCCGCTTCCCTAGTCATGAAAAATGCCAATTTAAAGATTCTGAGTTAGGGCAAATTCCTGAAGGTTGGGAGGTTAAAAAGATTAAAGATTTTGGTGAAGTGATAACTGGTAAAACACCTAGCAAAAAAAATAAAGAGTACTATGACAAGCCTGAATTTTCTTTTATAAAAACACCAGATATGCACAATGGAATTTTTGTATTAGACACCATGGATAAACTCAGTATTAAAGGTGCTGAGAGCCAAAAAATTAAAACTTTACCAGTAGGATCAATATCTGTAAGTTGCATTGGCACTGCTGGTGTTGTTTCTATAAATGCAACTCCAGCACAAACGAATCAACAAATTAATTCTATTGTGCTTTATGAGGAAAGAGATAGAGAGTATTTATATTTTTCACTTTTAAGTCTCAAACAAACAATAATTAATTATGGCTCAACCGGAGCTACGATGACCAATCTAAGTAAAGGAAAATTTGAAAATTTAGAAGTTTTATACCCAACTGACGTTATAGTTGAGGAGTTTAGTTTGTTAGTTAAATCTATTTTTAAAATGGTTTTAAATCTTATGAAAAAAAATAATAATTTAAAGAACCAGCGTGATATGCTTTTACCAAAACTGATTTCAGGAAAGATTGAGGTTTAAGAGATGGCCACGATTAAAATGTTAGATAAAAGAATATTGGAGGATTTATTTGACCGTGGTGGGTATGTGTTGGATTTTTCCAACCGAACTTTTTCAGAGTTTTTTAGAGAAAATGGAATCAATATTGATCAAGATAAGTATTTAATAAACGGAACATCCAAAATGAATCGATTGAGAGCGTTTTGGCAACTTGAACAAGACAAGACAGTTGGGAAAATTATATTTGAACTTTTAGATTATGGTTTGGCAGTTGGTGAACTTAAAGAAGGTGATGAACTTGAAAATGGTAAAAAAATAGCATCAAGACTAACAGGTCAAAATTACAGTGAAAAAAGTGAAGTTAATGAAGACGACTTTCTAAGTCAAAGTTTTGAAAAAATTAATATTGATTCTTTAAATTTAGATTTACAACTATTACCAGTAATAAAGCAAAGGATAAATGAAATTCAAATTTCAATAAATGCTAATGCACCTTTTTCAGTTGTGCTTTTATGTGGAAGTACATTGGAAGGTTTGCTCCAGGATTGTGCGGTAAAACAACCCCAAAAGTATAATCAAGCACAAGCAGCTCCAAAAGATAGCCAGAATAAGGTCAAGGCATTTCAATATTGGTCATTGAACTCTTTGATTGATGTTGCACATGAAGTTGGTCTTTTATCACTTGATGTTAAAAAGTTCAGCCACTCATTAAAGGATTTTAGAAATTTCATTCACCCAAGAGAGCAAGCATTACATCAATTCAACCCAGATAATCATACTGCCAGAATTTGTTGGCAAGTTTTGAAGGCAGCTATTGCAGATTTAACAAAGGAGCGACTATGAAAGTTAGGTTTTTAGGTTATTCATTGACCATAGGTGATGGCATTACATTTGATGATTATTTTTCAGGCTTAGAGTCACAAGGAAAAGTCACTATAGAATACGCAGGAAATAATAGAATCCTATATGTGAAAAAAATAGCAGATACAAATTATTTCGGCGGGCTTTTAATTACAATTAAAGATTATAAGAAATTTTGTAAACTCCAGGATGAAAATGGTGAATTAAAGATCAATGTAGAAAGTGTTGGTGAAGATTCTAATTTAATGGAATTCAATTTTTTTGTGCTAAATAAAAATACAGGCAATGGTATTTATCAACATTATCACCAGTCATGTAGTTTGAACCAATTCGGAATTGCTCTAAAAAGAAAATATAATGAATATCGTAAATTGATTATTAAAAAAGAGGTTGAAAATTTACCTGAAACTGCACCTAAAAAGAAAGAGAAAGAAATAAATAATAAGTATCAAAAATTATTTGAATGGATTGTGATAGTAAGGCCTGAAAAGTTAGAAGCGTTAATAAAAGAACTGTATTCAATAAGTGCATTTGAATTTGATTTTTTGACTATGCAGGCTAATGAAAAAGAATTTAGACCATTTGATGGAGATGTTACTAAAGAGAGAAGAAAGTTTTCTTTTGTCGCAAAATCATCAGTTAGTAAGTTAGCTAAGAAAATTGCTCAAGTTGTTGGTACGTTAGATTTTACTGGTGGAAAAGTAATTGGTCGTGATAGTGATGGTTTTCAAAAGATAGTTAATATTTTAGACAATCCTGATAACTTAGGTGAATTCGATTATGATAAGTTTGTCACAAAGCTAACAGTCAATGTTAAAGATTTCGATTCGTCTTGGCCTATTCAAGAACTATTGAAATCTGCAAATGAACACAATCATATAATTGAGTCTTAAAAATGATAAAAATTTTCATAGCAACAATTTTATTTGGTCTCTTATCAGTTGTTTGTATTTACAATTTTGTAGAACCAATTGAACAAATAACAGAGTATTACTCTAAAAATTTGAGGGGCAACCTATTCTCAGGTTTTTTGACCTTGGGAGGTTTTTTATTTTCTTTGAAAACATTCATAATTGTTAAAATGAAAGAAAATGTATATGATCATTGTGAGTATGAAAAAAAATTACAAAAAGGAAAGAAATTGAATCCAAACATGACACATTATGGACCTCTAAGAAGATTAAGTGATATGTTGTTTTATTCGGTACTGTTATCAATCATCACTGCTGCGCTCCAACTTACTATCGGCTTGATACCACACTGGGCTTCTGCGCTAATTTGTATATCATTTTCTGTAACAACAATTTTCCTTTTAATTTGGTCTCTAATATTAATTAAGCAAAATATGGATGACTGGTTTTCATTCATTGAAAAGTAAATGACCTACACAGAAGACAACCTCACCGAACAACCCGCCATCAAGCTTTTTGAAAGCTTAGGTTGGCAAACGGCGAACTGTTATGCGGAAATATTTGGGGAAAAAGGCTTATTGGGTCGTGAGAATCGCTCTGAAGTGGTTTTGGTTCGGGAGCTTCGTCAAGCATTGGTCAAAATCAATCCTGAATGTACAGCCAATGAAATCAATCTAGCGATTGAGGAAATCAATCGGGATCGCTCGGTAATGAGTGATATCGCAGCCAATCAAGCTTGTTATCAATTACTCAAGGAAGGGGTGAAGGTTGAAGCGGATGCTGAGGATGAAGAGCATGTCACGATCAAAGTGATTGACTGGCAGAATCCTGAAAACAACCGCTTTTTGTTGTGCTCGCAATTGTGGGTGACTGGTGAGATAGAAACACGTCGGCCGGATTTGATTGGTTTTGTTAATGGTTTGCCTGTGTTGTTTATTGAGTTAAAGTCACCCAGTACGCCTTTGATTCGTGCTTATAAGGACAATTTGGCGGATTATAAAAAAGTGATCCCGCAATTGTTTTGGTTCAATCAATTGATTGTTCTTTCCAATGGTGTTCAGAACAAGGTCGGCAGCATGACCAGTTTGTGGGAGCATTTTTCTGAGTGGAAAAAGGTAGAGAGCGAAGATGAACCACGAGTGGTCAGTTTAGAAACGGTGATTCGTGGGACTTGTCAACGAAGCAGATTATTGGATATTGTTGAAAACTTT
>JAMONB010000060.1 GCA_027066745.1 Flavobacteriaceae bacterium | reverse complement strand
TAAAATTTTGGTTAAAACAATCGAGCGTTTGGCAGCGGCTATTTTACATAACGGCCAATTATAGCTACAAATGTTTAACGTGAAGTTTCTTGAGAATCGCGTATTTAAAAAAACTTGAACCATTGTATAGAATATTAGATTTAAACTAAAAGCTAAAACGATAATTTTTAATAACCCAAGTTCTGAATAAAGTAATTGTAGAATAAATATTATGGAATATTTTACATAATATAGAATTATAGCTACACATCTAAATTATTCTAACGAAGCCACAATTAGCTTTTACATAATTACTATCGATATAAGTCTAAAGACATTATATCTGCAACTATGTAAAATAGCTCCCAAAAGTGCTATTCGCTAATTGTTATAAAATGTACTATAATGTTCTGCGTTATGTAACTTTGCTTTGGTAAAAGCGAAGTTTAAACTACTCATTTTCTTATTTTTTTCTTCTCAAATGTTTCTTTAAAATGTAATGGAATACTCTTTGCCCGAAGCGACGATAGGAGTGAAGTGGGAATGTGTATGGAATGGTGTTATTTTCTCTAATTTTTAATTAATTACGGAATTCCGTCATAAAAAGAAGTCAAAAAAAAGCAGGTTCATTTGAACCTGCTTTAATAAATAAATTATAATTAACTAGCTAAAGAAATATCCTCATCATAGACTATGTCCATAATATCATCATCAGTTAAAGGTTTCAATCTACCGTTTAAATGGTCAGTTTTATAATCAACCAATAATTTACCATATTTGATACCCCAATTTGTTAGTGATTCCTTTGATATAGGATACTCGGCTTTTACATCTTTTAATAAAATTTTGCCTTTCTTACCAGAAGCACTAACATCTTCAAGCATATCTTTATCGTGAACAATAAAGTGTCTAATAGCAAATCTGTAAAAACAAGCTAGGTTTTGTCCAGCAACATTCTCAAGCCTAACTAAATCTTTAGGCACAAATATTATTGCTTTAGCATCATAAACAGGCAAGTGAAACTTCTTCTTTACCCATTTTAGAGTTCTGTAATCAAAAACATCATCTTGTATTACTAGTTCAGTAGGTATTTTATGAATTTCACATTGCTCTTGAGTATATTCAATTAAAACTTCCTTAATAATTTTAGTTGTAATATCAGATATTCTATCAGAGCCAACATCTTCAATAAATAACTCTACGTCGGAAAAATGACTTAATACCCCTGTTTTAACTGCTTTATTTCTTTGGATAGCATCAACTATTTTTGGTTTCAACTTATCTGCAACTGAGTTCCCTTTAGGATTGCTAAATGCATAACCTAATCTAGTTTCATTTGGTTCTTTTAAGCCTGAGAGTAAATAGTAAATTTTCTTAATTTCTTTAGATTTAACTCTTTTTATTAATTCTCCCCAAAAAGCTTCAATTCTAATTTGCATTGCTTTCGCAATCACAGAATCTGAATTCTCTATTAACCTTGGATCAATAAATAATAAATTATCAGTATTTAATTTAATATCAACAAAATTAAGATTAGGCTGTTGACTACCTATTTTATAAAAATCGCTTATATTATGCATTTTCTTATATGTTTTAAAATATTATATCGTGTATAGAGTACCTGAAAAATGGCACTATACTATAAAACCATTTTGATTTTATACAGATTACGGAATGCTAATTCTAATTTTCTACGATACTAATTTTTAAAAATTCATACTATTTAACACTGCTATCAACAATTTTAATATATATTTGCTATGGATATGTCCTAAATATCCATAAAATTAAATCTTAAAAAACTCTAAAAATTATTAATCTTTCAGGGCGTAAACCTTTAAGTTAATTCTTCAAAAAGTGTTTTAAGTAACAACAATCAGAATTCAAAAAAAAAGCCATTATGTTTAAAACATTTTGGCTTTTTTCGTTTATCATAATAACATAAAATTATATGCAATTATAAAACTATCAAATCCTTATTACAAAGATAAGAAAAAAAGCAACTAACTATTTTTTAATTGATACTGTTTTTGTTAACACTGATTAAAAAGTTATAGGATTTCATTGATATTTCACAGAACCCTTGTTATTACTGTAATTATTTGTATATTGAACTCAAATAATGCTATTTTTAAAGTAGTACTAAGCCTAAGTTGTTAACAATTCATTGTAATTAAAGGAATTATACGTACTTTTGCAGTACTCAAAAAAGTCAATTTATTTATATGTCTAAACAAAATCTTCATCCTGGAAAGTATCTAACAATGATACTAGATGAAAGAGGTTTAAGCCAAAGGGAATTAGCCTCAAAAATTGATATTGCCCATTCACTTCTTAATAATATTTTAAAAGGAAACAGAAATATCAATGTAAATATTGCTCTTTCTTTGGAGGCTGCTGGATTTAAAAAAGCTGATTACTGGATGAAAAAGCAAATCGAATATTTACTTGATCAAGCTAGTAATGATACTGAATTAAAAAAGAAGAATGAATTAATAAAAACCCAAAATCAACTAGAAGATTTAGTACCTCTATCTTATTTTAAAAAACAAGAGTTCCTCAATATCGAATCTCCTGAGGATTTAGATATTATATTTAATATTTATAATTCTAATAGCATCAGTTCTTTAAAAGATCAGGTTGAAAATTATAATTTCAACTATTTTAGGAAGTCTTCAAAATTTGCAGAAAACCCAAAGAATGTAATTGCTTGGTCATTTCTAGCTGAATATAAAGCAAAAAGTATAAAAGTTAATGAATTTGACCCAATTAATGAAAGAGCTCTAGTTAAAGAATTAAAAAAATGTTTCTATAAAAATGTAAATACTTTATCTAAGACAAAAAAGATTTTGAAAAAATATGGAATTAAATTTTCCTTACTTGATAGACCCGCAAAAACACCAGTTGATGGTAAATCTTTTTTTTCTATAGATAATCCTGCAATTGTTTTGTCTCTTAAATATAAAAGATTAGATAATTTTGCATTCACTATAATGCACGAATTAGGGCATATTTTTTTGCATCTAACAGCAGATAAAAAGTATAAGAATACTAGCTTTTTCACAAACGCTTCAAATTCTAAAATTGAAGAGTTTCAAGCTGATAATTATGCAAAAAATAATTTAATTAATTTAGACCTTTGGGATGATTTTGAGTTTTCTAATAGAGAATTTAATGATGATGTAATTTATGACTTTTCAAATAAGATAAAAGTTCATCCTGCTATAATTAGAGGTAGAGTTTGTTTTGAAAACCCACAATATTATAGAAAAAGAAGTAGTATAAATGCTATTAATGTTTTAACCTACTAATTCATTTCATACAAAGTGAAAGCTAGTTTACTCTTTTAGATGAATATCGTAAATGAAAGTTCTTCAAAATTTATTAAATCAGAACTCAAAAACTGTAATTTAGAATTAATAACAAAATCCGATGGGAGGGAAGGAGTCGATTTTATAATTGGAAATAAACAATTATTTCTACAATCCATAGATTTAGACACTTCGCAACGTAGTATCAAAATCTCAAAACAAGATTTAGGGGAATTAGGAGATAACTTGTTTATCGCTTTAATATTGATAATAGATAAAGAACCAAAGGTGGTTTATTTAATTCCATCAAAAGATTTATGGCAATCTGATAGCAATATCTTTATAGAGAACGAAGTCAGCTTAATGCCAAGTTTATCTAATTGGGAGATTAAAATATCTACTAATACAATTTCAGAATTAGCAAAGTATGCATTAGAAAATATGATTGATAAACTAAAAGCTTAGTTTTAAATATTATGTTAAAT
>JAMONB010000059.1 GCA_027066745.1 Flavobacteriaceae bacterium | reverse complement strand
ACCTAACCCTAGTTTATAGGATTGAGAGAACTTTGCAATATCCATCCAATGAATTAATTCGCTGCTTAAAATCCATAATAGGGAAATGTGTAATAACAAATCAAATCCCACTTTGAACTCTTTTTTTATAAAATCTTGTTGTATGTATTTCTTTGTTACCAATAGGGTTATTGCTACAAAAACAAATGAGATATAACGAATAACAATATTAAAACTCCCTATTCTATAATATTCAGACAAAGATTGATCTAAATAACTTTCTCTTAATTCACTTAAAGTATATAGGCCTTGTGCTAGAAATACAATAATTATCAATATTATCAAACCAAGATTCACTAATCCTAATTTTAAATTCTTAATTTTTTTGAGGTTTAAATATGCTAATAAAGAAACAAATAATAAAGAGTAATTGATAATCCAAATTATTTTAAATTTACTTAAATCAGAATTCCAATAATGACTGGGATAATTTTTATTTGATTTTATTATTACTTCAGAATCTATATAAAGCTGATTCCAATAATTTGCTATTTCTATCCTAAAGGAATAATAAACAGCTATAATTAAAATAGCAGGGATAGAAAAAGTAATAATATTTGATAAAGTTTTATTTGAAATTATTGCTTTTGAATATTCTTTTTTTGAGTTAAAATAATTGATAAATCCAATTGCTAAAATAAATAAGAGAGAAGAAAGAAAATTTATATTGAATAGTGGTAATAACTTAGTACTTGGATCTTTCGGGTAATAATTATCGTACAAAAACATCCAATCTTGTACCAAACTAAAAAACGCTATAAATATCAAGGGGTAAGACAATTTTTCATAAATAGAAATGTTTTTTATTCTTCCTACCCAAAATAATAATGCAGCTTCGCCTACCCATAATAAGGTTACCCAATTGCCATTTAATTGAACAGGTATTGCAATGGTTATGAAAACCAAAACTAATCCTAAAACAAGATAAAAGAAATTTTTATCTACCAGCTTCTGTTTATAAATAAATACGCTAACTATAAAGTGAATAATAGCATTTGCTAAAGTAAACAAACCTAAAAGTTGTTTTCCTGTTTCGTGATCACTTAAAATAGCATAACCTAGTCCATAAAAAAGAAAAGAATTTATCAATATCAAAATGATATTCTTACTCTCAAACTTTTCTTTCTGAAGTATTTTATATGCAAGAATTGTTAGGTAAAAAATTATAAAAAAGATACTCAGAAAAGTTAAAGCTAAATTAAAGTGCTTACTGATTGCATAATCAGTTTCATACCAGGAAACAAAAATGAACCATGTTAAACCAAAGGCTGCATAATACAATGGTTTCCAATTTCTTTTAAAGGAAATAACCAGAATTCCAATATTTATTATGGACATATAACTAAAAAGAATCGCTATTTTTCCGGAGTTTTCACTTAGTAAAAATGGTACTGCATATGCCCCAACTAAACCTATATGTGCTATTACTTGCTTATCATATTTAATAGAAGCTATTACTGTGAATAATGTAAAAACAACCATTAGGGTAAATGCAATAGATTGCGGAATTAGATTATAAAATGCATAAGAAGCATAAGTAATAAAATACATTATTGTGATTGCGCCACTTACTAATACGGCACTATAGTTTTCGTACTTTTTCTTCAATTTAATACCGAAACCTAACAAACCTAAACCAACCAAATAACCAAGAATAATTCTTGTCAGTGGGCTTATTAAATTATTCTCAATAGAGTATTTAGCTCCAATTCCAACACCAAGTACGGTAATTAAAATACCAATTTTATTTATTAAATTCTCTCCAATAAATTTTTCAAGATCTATTTTAACTTTGGGTATTTTTTTATTTATTGATGTGATTTTTTTTGTAGGAATTGGTTTCTGTTTTTTATTAAAATTAAAAGGATCTATTATGTGCTCTTTCTTCTCCCTTATTTTGTGATCAGAATTAATAGTTTTGTCACTATTAGGTTTTACTATTTGTAAACGGTTAATTTCAAACCTTAATCTCTCAATATCCTTTGAAAAATTATTATGTCTTTGTAATAATAAGTCAAGCTTTATAGATAGTTGATTTATTTTCTCTTGATTTTCGTTCATTTTTTTAATTTACAAATCACTATTATTTACCTTTTCCCGGCTCCATAACTTTTACCCATTTTCCGGCTTTTCTAGCACTTATTTTGTTGTCATACATAGCTTCACAAACGACGGTTGGTAAATAAAATTCACCTAGATAAGAAGCATTTAACAATACTCTAAAAGTTTTTTGCTCTCCTCTTTTAAGATCAAAATAAGTCAAAACTCTGTCGTCTCTAATATCCTGATAGGTTGGTAGATCTGCTTTTTTATCTGTTTCTACACCATCCATTCTTAAATTTCTGATTTCCCATCCCGAAGGAAAAATCTGGGTTAAAGCCATTTCTTTATAATCACCTCTAATTCCCGGATGCTTGATCTGGACTTCTGCTATAAAATCTGTTCCCTGATCTAAATTTACAGGATTGATCTCTTCACCATCCAGACTTAAATATTTAACAGCTATTTTAAGATTGTTTTCTGCATTGGTCTTATCGCCAACAGCTGGAATTCCTTCTAATTGCTGCTTGATAAACAAGGTCTTGTTTCCTGTATTTTTAATAGAAATAGCTCCTAAATTCTTCTCTTTTATCTTTAGATTAATTTGAGAGATTGCTGCATCTTGATTCACGTTTTTATCTTTTCCATTTAGTATATATTGGTAACTGATCTTCTTTTCTGAACCATCGGTATCACCAATAAATTTGGCAATAGCAAGTAAAGAGTAAGCAGTTGTTTGTGTGCTATACCAGCGATTTGATGATAGATCATTTGCCAGTTCATCCAGTACTTCTTTAGCCTTGCTTTTTTGTTGCAACATGGTCAGGGTTTCTAAGATCATCGCTTTATCTCTAACATCGCTTCCAAAAGAATATGAAAGCTCTCTGTATGGTTTTATATTGTTTGACTGGTTAACAACTAAGTTTTCGGCTACTCTTTTTTTACCTACCAGATAATATGCAGCTGCCAGTCGCCATTTTGCCTGAAGTGATAAATTTTTAGTTGATTTCAACCGATTCATTGCTCCTAAAACAGGTTTTTTAGCCAATGCAAGTGTGTATAACCTATAGGCCTGAGTTAATTGATTGCTGTTATAGGAATTACCGGCATCAGCTGTCCAGCTATTGGCTCTCTGTCGCTGAAATGCAACCCAGTTATTTAAAAATCCGGGAGGTAAACTATAGCCTTTTGCCTTTGCTTCCAGCATAAAATGACCCGCATAATTTGTTCCCCATTCATTGGCGGTATTTTGCTCTCCCGGCCAGTAAGATAGTCCGCCTGAAGCAATTTGAAAAGACCTCATTTTATTAATAGCGGTTTTCACGTTATTTTCTATTTTGTTTTTCTCTTCAGTATTTAATTCCAGCAAATTAGAAAGATATAATTGAGGAAAAATGGAAGAGGTTGTTTGCTCAATACAACCATGCGGATAGGTTATTAAATACTGTAAGCGTTCTTCTAATTTTAAGGATGGAATAGTGGAGACTTCCACAACACCTTTATTTGTACCAGACATTCCTATAGGCGTATAGTTGTTTTTCCAGGTTTCACCAGGTTCAATAACTGCCCCTGTCACATCGGTAATTCTTGGGTTGGGTGCTCTCACATCTAATTCGATATTGTAAACGGCTTTTTCAGAACCACTTTTTGCAATGATCTTTACTTTGGCAATTCCAAGTTTTTTGGCAACATCTAAAT
>JAMONB010000058.1 GCA_027066745.1 Flavobacteriaceae bacterium | reverse complement strand
TCATGGGTATGACCCATTTACCTACACACATCAATTGTTAGCGTTTGCAGGACTGGGAGATGGAGGGAAATATCCAGATGAAAGTATATTAGAAGTGTTAGATTCTCAATGGTTAACAGCTTCTTTTAATAATCCGAATTTGCCTAGTGGTACAACTGACTGGGCTTATTTTGAAGGAGAACATTTTAAAATTACTGATACTAATATAGATTTTTCAGAACCAGTGCTTGAAGCGGCACAAGTAGGTGGACGAGTGTATTTTGATGATATTGTCATTAAAGAATACGATGAAAATGACAATTTTGTACGTGAAATTTACAAAGCGAATCTGAATACCCTTAATGGATGGAGCTTTTGGAGTGTAGGCGGTTCTGGTTCTAATGGGCTATCAAATACGGTAGGGCATAACGATACTAGCAGTCTATATATTGATGGCACTACTGATGATGGTAATATGTTCAATCTACAACAGCAGTTTCTGGTTAAGCCAAATTATTCTTATGAGATTAGCGGTTGGATGAAAGGTGTAAATGTAGCTAACAACGCTTCTTGTAATATTCGATTAGATTTCTATACCTCAACTAGCCCAATACTTAAAAGAAATAAAGCTTATTTAGAGGCGAAATTAGGAGAGATAGTAGATTGGGCAAATACGAATAATGCTGCCTTGTACATGGGAGAATTTGGTGTTGGTTACCCTAGTTTTCAAAATGGTAAGGGCGGACTGCAATTCGTTAACGATATGGTTGCTATTGCCAAGGTGAACAATATTCATTTTACTTATCATGTCTATCACGAAGATTCTTTTGGACTTTATTTAGGAGGAGACCTTCCCGACCCTAGTAATGTAAATCAACCGCTGATTGACCTGTTTACTAGTATTTTAAATTGATTTTTATTTTTTGTGTAATCTGAAGATTATGGATCTCTTAAGGCATGTAAAATTTAACTGTAAATTTTGAATATTACCTATTTACGTTGTGCTAGTTGTTTTCAATAATCCTGACAAATAAATTGTAAATTTGTCCGTTATGAAAAAAATTCTCAGCTATATTTATCCTGTAACCAAAAAAATTCATTCACAAATTAGTGGAGACTTAGAAATTACATGGTACAATGGTAAAAAGCATTTAGATTCTAAAAATGCCAATTATTCGTACGGTTCTCTACAAAGAATTTTAAAGATTGGTTTAGAAAAAATTGAGTTAACTCGCGTAAAAAAAATTCTAATTTTAGGTATGGGAGGTGGAAGTGTTATCAAAACCTTACGAGACAATTTCAACTATCAAAACCATATTACAGCAGTAGATATTGACCCTGTAATCATCAAAATTGCAAAAGAAGAATTTGACATCATCGAAGGTAAAAACCTAAAGATTATTTGTGAAGATGCACAATTATTTATGCAGTTAAATTCACAAAAATTTGATGTGATTATTATTGATTTATATATTGACACCAAAGTACCTTCACCATTCTTAGAACTTCCCTTTTGGCAAAATATTTGCAATTCAAGCTCAACAATTTTATGTAATGCATCCTTAGAAGAACAGGATAAAAAATTAGAAGCTATTATTAGTTTTTTAAAGCGGAATCAATACAAAACAGAAAAATATGAAAAGGTTAATTATACAAATACTTTAATTATTGCCAAACGTAACAGCTAATTTATTTTTTTATAATAATTTTTCGTGATACTTTTTCGTAAGAAGTCTTAATAGTTAAAAAATACACCCCATTTTTTGGTAAAATTGAGTTTTTATAAATATAAGTATTATCACCTTCTGTTTGATTTGTAAGTATTACCTTCTCTATCTCTCTTCCTACAGTATCTGTAATGGTTATAGAGACATTATCACTTTTTATTAAATGGTAATTAATAATAAAATTACCATCATTAGGGATAGGATGAACTTCCATTTTTAATGAACTTCTACTTTGATCATTTAAATAATCTTCTACAGCCAAAGTGTTATTTGTTAAAATAACTTTAAAAACTTGACTACTAGCACTGCTTTCAACACCAGTATTGGTGAAAAAAATATTAGCAGCAGTACTACTAATTCCTCCATAAATATAGCCAATAACAGTGTCAGAATCTGTAATTTCATCTAATTTTATAACATCATTAGGATAGTGAGCAATAGATTTATTTGGTATAAATTCTGACCCAGATCCTAAAAGAGTTGGCATTTCTACAGGTAATTTATATTCAGTCATTATACCATCTGCATCTCTTGTAACTCTAGCAATAGTATTTATAAAAGGAACGTTATCATCTTGAACTAATGTTCCATTGTCATCATAATATTGTGACATTCCTCCAAAAAAAACAGTATGCATTTTGTTGTCTATTGAAGAATATATTGGTATTACACCACAATGATAATGATTATAATACTGTAAAAAAGTATTGTTAACTTCATACCCATTACTATCAATAGTAACACTATTTAAAAAAGGTAAATTTGCCGTCAGTTGAAAAACACCAGAAAAAGCAGTAATTCCCTCTTGTCCATTGGGTAAAATTTGCGGTTCAACATTAAAATCTCTTCGATGAAGATTTGTATTATCAACAAATGAAGGTAAATGATTTATAGTAATAGATGTGCCATCATCGTCAATTGAAAATACTCGAATCGCATTGGTATATTCTTGTATAAAACCCTGTCCACTATTTGGTCCGTTAGGGTTATACTTACCAATAAATTTTTGTCCACCAACAAGGTAAAAATTACTATTAATTTTTCGTAACCTTCCACCTGTCACTTGAAACTTCGCATCTGTTATTTGTCTGAAAAAAGAGGTGAAATCAGTACCATTTATAATTGCATTTATAACGTCTGGAACTTTTATTGCTGTTAAGTTACTATATGTAGTATGATCACCAATTGTTGCACTATAACCATAACCTCCAATAAAGTATAAGTAATCACCTTCTTGGTAAAACTCCATATTGGTTGAACTTAGCTGTTCTTGAATGGGTATAGGTAAAGAAGCTAGTGAAGCAGACCATTTTTTTAAAGTAATAGGGTCTACAACAATTAATTCTATATTGTTTCCAGCTACATCAAATGCAGCAGAAGGCTGTCTTTGATGTAAGCCATCAAGTCTGCCTCCTATAATTAACCATTTATTATTACTTTGACCTACTGCAAACGAATGAACACCGCCTAAATTTTCAATATTTATAGGTTCAAGAGAAATATTAAATGGAGCAGCCTGAGCATTGGTTAAAGTATAAAACAAGAGTAAATTAACAGTTAAGATAATGACTTTAAGCATGTTATTTTTTAAATTAGAGAATTATAATGACCTTATTAGGTCACTTTTACAAAAATACATATAAAATAAGTGAATTTATAATAATTTACATGAAAACAATTATGGAAACAAACCGACTCATTTTAAGAGAAATTGTACCATCAGATTTAGAGGCTCTGTTTGAGCTAGACTCAGACCCTGAAGTACATAAATATCTAGGTAACAAACCTGTAAAGACTATTAAAGAATCACAAAAGTATATTGATTCATTACAACAACAATACATTGAAAGAGGTATTGGTAGATGGGCTGTTGTTTTGAAAGAAACACAAGAGTTTATAGGTTGGTCTGGGCTTAGGTTAAATACTGAGTTTCCCATGAATGGTTTTACCAATTATTATGATGTAGGCTATCGTTTAAAGAAATGTTTTTGGGGTAAAGGTTATGCTACAGAATCTGGGTTAGCAGCTATTCAGTATGCTTTTGATACTATGAAACTCAAAACCATTTATGGTATCACA
>JAMONB010000057.1 GCA_027066745.1 Flavobacteriaceae bacterium | reverse complement strand
TACTTTTTTTTCTTGTATTGCTGGAATGTATTTTTGTTTTACTAAAACCTTATGATTACTACTTAAAACATAACCGTAGCCACCTTTTACTTTGTTAATAGTTATTGTAATTAGATTGCTATTACTTTTTTTAGAATGTGTAGAAACTTTTATACCTATAAAATAAATTACTAAACCCATCAGAATTAATAATAAGATTTTTAAAATCTTCATTTTGTTTATTTTCAAGTTGTAAAGTATAAAAAGCACTCAAATTCATTGATATTCACTTGAGTGCTTTTTAAAGAGAAATTATTTAATTAATAATGGTAAAATTATTGTTTTAATCATCTTCGTCAAGTTCTTCTTGTGGAAATAACTCATAATTATCGTCAAGGTATAAACTACCTGTTCTTCCTAACAAAACAAAACCTCTACTTCCGTTAGAAAAACTTATTGCATCTTGTCTTGATGTGGCTTCTAAATTTGATATTTCTTCCCAAAGATCACTATTAGGTGAATATTCCCAGATGGTACTTAAAGCTCCTCCTACATTACCTGTTGCAATATATCCGAGTCCATTTATAGAAAAACCTACTGCATTAGAACGTGTAATTCTATAATCATCATCTTCATCTAAATCATTTTTTCTAGACCAAACTTCTGTTTGAGGATTAAATTCCCAAAAATCAGTTTTATAAAGACCATTGCTTATGCCTGTACCTAAATATACTTTTCCATCAATAGTAAATGTTGTAGCATCTCTCCTTTTATTACCGCCAAAGCCAACTAATTCTTCCCATTGATCATTTGTTGGATTGTATTTCCAAAAATCTTTTTTATCATTATCTCCATCATAACCAGTACCCATATAGCCTGTGTTATCAACTCCAAAACCAACAGCACCTCTTCTAACTCCACCACCAAAATCTGCTTTTTGTGTCCATGAATTTGAGCTAGGGTCATACTCCCAAAAATCACTAAGTTCATTATCACCATCATAGCCAGCACCTAGATAGCCTTTGTTATTTAGAGCAAAGCTAGAGGCAGAACTTCGAGGGGTTCCTGGAAAACTTGCTTTTTGAGACCAAAAATCTCCATCAATATCATATTCCCAAAAATCAGTTAAATAATCATCATCATCGTAACCCGTTCCCATATACCCTTTATTATTTATGGTAAAACTGATAGCATTACTTCTTGGAATGCCATCAAATACAGAACGTTCTTTCCAATTTCCTCTTTCAGTATCATCGTCATCATCAGAGCAACTTATTGTTAAAAGGGATAGTAATGCAATGCCAAATAAAATTTTTCTATTGTGTATCATTCTTTTTTTTATTTTTAAATTTATTTTTTAAATTGAGTTTAATTCCAGTTGAAAAAAATGGAGTTGGCCCTAAGCCAAAATCATAAGTTGTATTATGTGCGTTATTATCTAACAATTCATATTTATTATAAAAAGAGTAGCCACCTTTAATGAAAATTGCCCACATGTCGTCCATCCAATAATTATATTCTAATCCTAATGACACTGTTCTAAATGTTACTTTATGAGAAGTTTTAGTTGCTGTAGCATTGATAGGATTACTTAAATTAGCATAAAATCCGTTTAGCCAAAGGCCAAGTTTTAAAGATTTTTGTTTATTAAATTTGTATTTAGCAAATGTGTTTGGAAAACCGATACCATAAGAAAATTTCTCATTTAGTTGTTTGTTATAACTTATTATTGGTAATATTCTTGGTGTACCTAAAAAAGTTGTATATCCTAATCCAAATATAAATTTTGATGGATTATTAAGAGTTCCTCCTTTTTTTATTGCTGTAATACCTCCTCTAAATAATAAGTCGTCAGATGAAATACTATTAGCTAAATTGGAAATAATTGATATTCCACCTCGTGTACTAATTTTCCATTTATCAGACAAGGGGTATATATATGCCAACCCATAATTTATTCCATAAAATTTCCCTAAATCTTTAGTATTAATATTTATATCAAAATAATCTAATTGGTAATAACTAAACCCTAAAGAATTAAATAAGATTCCTTTTTTTAATTTTGTGGGGATCTTTAATTTCACATCTGTTTTGCTAAAAGTGACACCATTATTACTCATAGGTGCAAGTGTATATTCAATAGAAAATAAATTCCTATCAAATTGACTATAACCTTTTATGGACATAAAAGCAATTAATATAATTAGTTTTTTATACACTTTAATGAAATTTTAAACAAACCTATTCTATTAAGTAGTTATACTAAAAAATAATAGACCTGCTCAATAAATCTCTATACCAATACTCGTTTTTATGAGACCAAATAGATAATTAGATTTAGTAGTTAAAAATTAGATGTTGGCATATTAAAATAAGGAGTTTGTATACTACTTTTTTTAGTAGGAAAGAATTCTTTTAGTTTCGCTTTTAAATTATATAGAATGAAATATTTATCATTGTTCTTATTCATTTTTCTCTTAGTTTCTTGTGATAAAAAGGAAGGAGATTTTATTTTACAAATAGGTGAAGATTATTTAAATAGTACTACTAAAGTTTATTTTATAGATACATTAACGGTTAAAGCAGCAACTATTCAGTTTGATTCTTTAATAGTAAATAATGTAGATAGGCTTTTAATTGGGGCTTATAACGATCCTGTTTTTGGAAAAACTAAAAGTAGAAGTTTTGTTCAGTTACAAAATTCTATATACAGTATTGAAGATGATGCTGTTTATGATTCGATAGCACTTATATTAAAATATGACAACTACTTTTATAATGACACAATTCCGAATCAACGATTTAAAGTTTTTGAATTACTTGATGAAATTAAACCTAATGAAGATGATGGTTTTTATTATAATACGATGAGCTTTAATTCTAATATTAATTCTATTGCTGAAAAAGATTTTTATGCAGAACCAAATAGAAATGATTCATTAAATATTAAAATTGATGATGTTTTTGGAACTACACTGTTTAATAAAATAAAAAATGATGAGATTAATGATAATGATGAATTTTTAGATGACTATAAAGGCTTGCTGATTGATGCGGACGGAGATGTTAGTACAGCAGTATTGGGTTTTTCAAAAAATAGTTTATTACGAATGTACTATGTTATTAATGATGGTGATGATACATCTGAAGAAACAATAGATTTTACTTTTAATACATCAAATACATTTAATCAAACTGAGAGTAATAAAGTAGGAACTTATTTTGGAGAGATTGCAGATCAAGAAACGGTTTTACCCAGTTTAGAAACAGACAATAGTTGTTTTATACAATCAGGAATAGGCTTAGTTACAAGAATAGATATTCCGTATATAAATTCTCTTAATGAAATTTCAAGAGAAGGAATTGTTATAAGTGCCAAATTAAAATTTTCTTTAAAACGAAATACTTTTTCTGATAATTTGCATACAAAAAAATCTTTAAAAGCATACATTGTAGATGGAAAAGCAAGAATATTATATGACTTAACTTTAAATGATGGAACAACGTCAATAACAACTACGATAGAAAATGATAATCCAGAATTTGAAACGGATATTTATTCATTAGATATAAAACCCTTTATTAGTTTAAAACAAACTGAGACTTATGAAGAGCATTTTTTGGTTATCTATCCTCCAGATTTTAATAGTTCTGTTGATAGGTATGTTTTTAATGGCGAAAATGCCTCAAGTGATTTACAAATGAAATTAGAATTGACTTATGCCGTTTACGATGAATAAAAAATACATATTATTTTACGTTTTTTGTCAGCTCCTTTTTTGTCAAACAACATTTTCGCAAATTCCAAATAATTTATCAACTTCACCTTATTCTCTTTACGGATTAGGCTTGTCTAATGAATTAAATGCTGGAAAAACAAATGCCTTAGGAAGAACAGGGTTTGCTATGGGGTCTGTTTATTCAATAAACAATTTAAACCCGGCATCATTTGGAGCAATCTTAAAAGGAAGTTTTTTATATGATATTGGCTTAAAATTACAACAAAGTAAGCTTTACGAAAATGGTAATGAAGAATCTAGATTTCTTGCTGGTTTTTCGAACTTTGCAATGGCTTTTTCAATATCAGAAAAATCAGGGTTTGGTTTAACTTTAATACCATATACTAATGTAGGTTATGTGGTCTTAGGAATGGAGAATCAAATAGACGGGTCTAAGGGGACATTTATTTCAAATATTACAGGTTCAGGAGGGTTAAATGATTTAAAATTGAATTATGGATATTCATTAAATGAAAGATTAAGTGTTGGTTTAAGTGGTTCAATTCTATTTGGAGTAATTAAAGAAAATGAAATAAATATTATTGAAACAACTATACTAAATATTTCTGAAGAAAATTTTTATAATGGGTTTAGAGTAGGTGCAGGTCTACAATTTAAATTAAATAATAAATTTTCATTTGGAGGTATTGTGAATTTTCCTGTAGAATTAAATGGAGATAGAACAAGACAAATTACTATAAATAATATTCCAGAAAAAGAAACTAGTGATAATCTAGATGCTTTTAAATTGCCATTAGAAATTGGTTTTGGTATGCATACGCAAGTTAATGAAAAGTTATTTTTTAATATTGATTATAAAAGAAGTTTTTGGGATGTAACAAATCAAAGTGATTTAGTGGGTAATTATGTAGATCAGGATTTTATAGGTTTTGGTGCAGAATTTATACCTAAAAAGAATAGTTTTAAATATTGGAAAAAAATAAATTATAGAACTGGGTTTAATTTTGATAACGGAAGTTTGGCAATAAAAGGAGCTAGAGTAAATAACGTTGCTTTTAATTTAGGACTTGGACTACCAATAGGAAAACGAGATAATTCAATGCTAAACGTTGGTTATTCATATAGTCAAAAAGGGCAGGTATCTAATGGTTTAATTAAAGAAAATTTTCATATGCTTACTTTGAATTTTAGTTTTAATGATTTTTGGTTCAAAAAAAGACTGATAAATTAATAAAATTTAACCGAAAAGAATCCCTCTAGGCTCTGTCACACCTTCATGTAGCCATTTCGGCGGAAGAATCCCTCAAGGTTTCCGATTCACCTCTCCTCGGATGAGGTAAAACACCAAATTTCTATTTTGACCCTAAGATCAAAGCTTGTGCCCAGCTTGACTGGGTATGAAACCAACGAAATAGCCCTATGGCTTGTCTCGGGGATAGTTGGTTTTAAGAATTTTTTATGTTATCCACTTTAACAACATTCATATAATAATTGAGAGTCAGCAAGGATAATCTCTTATATTTTAAATAGCTATTCTTTGGTGTTGAATGAAGGTGAAATCAATTTTATGGATAGCAATTAATGAAAATAAGCAAACTATAGAGTAGTTTGTGTTCTCTAAACGTATCATACCAATTTAAACATATAATGGTATAAAACAGTTTCTTTTTCACAATACTATCGTTAAAAGAGTGTACCGTAACTATGGCTGTGCTAAAATATTTTGCCTCAATCTTGTATTACTTATATAAATAAAGAAATATCTTCAATACAGGTAAGAATATCCAATTTGATAAGGTTGCTTGCATGCTCCTTTTAGTGTGTATCAGTTTTTATTAGAAGAATTTTAGATGCTTGTTGGTGATGTTTGAACGAGATGGTTAATAGTAATTGTTCATCAGCGACATTGTTTCTTTATAGAATGAGATTGCTTATCTTGTAAAAATTATTTAAAGGCAATGTGATTTTTGTTACAGATATAAGTAATCAAAGTTACTTAGCTTAGATAACTACCAAGCTATTTTTGCCGTCTAAAATAATTATAACAAGTAAAAATTATCGGATGAAAAAAACAATTTTAATACTGGGTTTAGCTTTTTTGTGGATGACACAACATGTTGTGGCCCAGGAAGTAAAATCTATTTCAAAACAAGAGGTTATTGCTAAAGTAAAAGAAAGGAATCATACCTTAAAAATTGCAAAAAAAAACACATTGCTAGCTAAAGGAGACTATAAACAATCAAATGCAGTTTTTTTACCAAATATTAGTGTATCACATACTGCAATGTCAACAACAAATCCTTTAGCGGCTTTTGGCTTTAAATTGAATCAAGAAATTTTAGTAGAAAGTGATTTTAATCCTGCTTTTTTAAATGACCCACGTAAGATCAATGATTTTGTAACAAAAGTTGAAATTCAACAACCTATATTGAATTTTGATGGTTTTCATCAGCGTAAAGCAGCTAAAGCGAAGTTAGATGCAACAAGGTTACAATCTGAACGTACAGAAGATTATATAAATCTAGAAGTTCAAAAAGCATATATGCAATTGCAATTGGCTTATAAAACAGTTAATGTGTTAGAAAAAGCACAAATTACAGCTTTAGAAAATAAGCGAATAGCAACGGATAACTTAAAACAAGGATATCTGCAAAAATCTGATGTTTTAGCAGTAGAGGTTAGGGTGACAGAAATTGATAATCAGTTACAATATGCTAAAAGTAATATTTTGAATGCGTCAAATTATTTGTCTGTCTTAATGAATGATACTACTTATGAATTGTTAAAACCTTCAGATTCTTTAACGGTAGACCCAAGTACAATTTCTTTAGATGAATTGTCAGAAAACAGAAAAGATATTAAAGCTATGCAAGCTGCTACAAGTGCATACCAGCAAATGTATAAAGCTGATAAAATGAGTTTTATGCCTCGTTTAAATGCTTTTGGTACTTATGAATTACATGATGATGATATCTTTAAAGGAGATGCAAAAGGTTATTTGATAGGAGCAGAGTTGAAGTGGAGTATTTTTGAAGGTTCTAAGCGTTCAGGAAAATTACAAAAAAGTAAAGCAGAATACGAAAAATCTAAGTTTGAACTTGAACAGTATAAAGCAACAAGTAAAATGGGATTGTATAAAGCTCAGCGTGATTTTCAAGATGCAATTAATAATTTACAACTCTCAAAATTAGGATTAGAGCAATCTAGTGAAGCACTGCGAATTCGTACCAATCGTTTTAAACAAGGTTTAGAAAAAACAACTGACTTATTAATGTCAGAAACTCAATATGCACAAAAACAACTAGAATATTATGGAGCTATTTTTAAACATAATTACGCTCTCGCTTATGTGCAATTTTTAACTAAGAAATAACAATTAACCAAGAAACTAAAATACAATCATAAATCAGAAAAATAAACTCATGAAAAATATTAAATATAGTATCGTCTTAATTACCTTATCACTTATAATTTTAAGCTGTGGGAGTCATGAAGAGAAGTCTATTGTAGACAACACACCACCTGTAGCTGTTAAAGTTAGTTCTTTACAAGCAGGAGACAATAGTACTTATGTGGTTGCCAGTGGAAAAGTAGAAGCTGAAAAAAGTGCTGATTTAAGTACTCGTATGATGGGCTATGTGACCAAGTTAAACGTTAAAATGGGTCAGAAAGTAAGTAAAGGGCAATTATTAGTGAGTATTAACAATACAGATTTACAAGCAAAATCTGCTCAAGTAAATGCATCTATTTTAAAAGCTGAAGCAGGATATAAGAGTGCAAAAAAAGACTATGAAAGATTTGTAAAACTTTTTGAACAACAAAGTGCCTCACAAAAAGAATTGGATGATATGACAGCTCATTTTGAAATGGCTCAAGCTGGTTTAGAAGGAGCAAAACAAATGAAAAATGAAGTAAATGCTCAATTTTCTTATGCGAACATTAGAGCTCCTTTCTCAGGTGTGGTTACCAATACCTTTGTGAAAGCTGGCGATATGGCAAACCCAGGTATGCCATTGGTAAGTGTTGAATCTCCTTCAAAACTACAAGTAACCGCTATGGTTGCTGAAAGTGACATCTCAAAAATAAAAACAGGAACCAAAGTTGAAGTGTTGGTTAAATCTATTAATGAAACAGTAGGAGGTAAAGTGATAGAAGTGAGTACTTCAGCAAAAAACACAGGAGGACAGTATTTAGTGAAAGTTGCTTTAAACAAAACGAAAGCAAAAATTTTATCAGGAATGTTTACTACTGTTCAATTTCCAATAGAGAAAAGTGAAAATGCCAAGACTACATCAATGGTTTTGATACCAATCACTGCAATTGTAGAAAATGGAGGTTTGAAAGGTATTTATACCGTGAGTAAACAAAATACAGCTTTATTACGTTGGTTGCGTTTTGGAAAAACTTATGGCGATCAAATTGAAGTTTTATCAGGTTTGAATGCTGATGAGCAATACATTGTGTCTGCTGATTCAAAATTATTTAACGGAGTAAAAGTAACAATTCAATAAACCAATAATCGCGTTTAGTGTTAGCAATCTTTTGGTCTCAATCAAGAGAAACTTTATTCTTTTTTATGTCAGTTCGAGTGAATTTGTAGAACAAATTAGTATAGAGAACAAATAAGAAGATAATAGTAAAAAACCCATAAACGTCTAAATATATAAAACATGAACGAAGGAATTTCAGGTAAAATAGCTAATGCCTTTATAGACTCAAAATTGACCATTTTATTGATGGTGGCTCTAATGATTATTGGAGTGTACAGCTCTTTTTTAATCCCTAGAGAAGAAGAACCTCAGATTATTGTACCTATGGCAGATGTCTTAGTTGCTTATCCAGGGGCGAGTCCTAAAGAAATAGAAAACCGTGTTGTAAAACCATTAGAAAAAATCATTTCAAATATTAAAGGTGTTCAACATGTACATGCTATGGCAATGAATGGTCAGGCAATGATTATAGTACAGTTCTATGTAGGTGAAGATACTGAACGCTCATATGTGAAGCTCTACAATGAATTGATGAAGAATAGATATATGTTTCCTAAAGGAGTTTCAGAACCTTTAATAAAGACACGTGCAATTGATGATGTGCCTATGTTAGGAGTTACTTTATGGAGCGAAAATTATGATGATTTTCAATTGAAACAAATTGCAGGAGAACTGAAAAATGAAGTTGAAAAAATAAAAGATGTTTCTATTACAAAGAGTATTGGTGGTAGAGATAGACAGGTGAAAGTGATTTTAGATAAAGCTAAGATGTCTGAAAATAATGTTGATGCCATTGGAGTTATGCAAATGATTCAAGCAAATAATCAACAATCACAATCTGGTGCTTTTGTAAAGAATGATAAAGAATATTTAGTAAGCACGGGTAAGTTTTTAACTACCGTAGAAGATGTTGAAAATTTGGTTGTTGGAGTCAATAAAAACCATCCTGTTTATTTAAAGCAGGTGGCAGCAATTAATGATGGTGCGTCAACACCTAAAAGTTATGTGTCATTTGGTTATGGTCGTGCCAATGAAAAATTTGCAAAACACAACTCTGAATATGCAGCAGTAACACTTTCTGTAGCTAAAGTTAAAGGTGCAGATGCAATGAAAATTGCAGATAAAATTTTAAATAAAGTAAATCATTTAAAACTGAGTTTAATACCGAATGATGTACATGTAGAAGTTACTAGAAATTACGGAGAAACAGCGTCTCATAAAGTTGGTGAATTGTTATTACACTTAGGTGTTGCCATCTTAGCTGTAACAATTTTAGTTATGTTTGCTATGGGATGGCGTGGAGGTTTAGTTGTCTTCTTTTCGGTGCCTTTGACCTTTGCATTGACCTTATTTAGCTATTATATGTTAGATTATACCTTAAATAGAATTACACTTTTTGCATTGGTATTTGTTGTGGGTATTGTGGTAGATGATAGTATTATTATTGCAGAGAATATGCATCGACATTTTAGGATGAAACGATTGCCATTTAAACAAGCTGCTATTTTTGCGATTAATGAAGTTGGTAACCCAACTATTTTAGCAACATTTACAGTGATTGCAGCAATTTTACCTATGGCATTTGTATCTGGTATGATGGGACCTTATATGAGTCCGATGCCAATTGGAGCATCTATAGCAATGATATTATCTTTATTTATTGCTTTAACAGTTACTCCTTATTTAGGATACCATTTATTAAGGGAAAAAGACAATGAAGAACATAAAGAAGAAGAAGGTTTAGAAACAGGGTTTATTTATAAATTCTATAGAAAAATAGAAGAACCATTATTAAATAGTTCTTCAAAACGATGGATCTTCTTAGGGATAACAGTGCTTTTATTATTCGCTTCAACAGCAATGTTCTTTACCAAAGATGTCGCTGTAAAAATGTTGCCATTTGATAATAAAAATGAATTTCAGATTGTGATTGATATGCCCGAAGGCAGTACACTTGAAAGAACAGCATTGGTAACAAAAGAAATTTCACAATACTTGTCTACCAACCCAGAAGTGGTAGATTATCAAAATTATATTGGTACTTCTGCACCAATTACTTTTAACGGATTGGTACGTCATTACGATTTACGTGGAGGTAGTAATATGGCTGATATTCAAGTAAACCTAACTCATAAAGAGCATCGAAGTTTACAAAGTCATGATATTGCTAAGATGGTAAGACCAGAAGTTCAAAAAATAGGAAAGAAGTATGGTGCTAATGTAAAAGTGGTTGAAGTACCACCAGGACCACCAGTACTGTCTACTATTGTTGCAGAGGTTTATGGACCTGATTATGATCAGCAAATAGAAGTGGCACGTCAAGTGGTTGATATTTTAAAGAATACTGATGATATTGTTGATATTGATTGGATGGTTGAAGCCAATCAAACAGAATATAAATTAGAAGTTGACAAAGAAAAAGCGATGCTTAATGGCATTGCACCGCAGCAAATTGTAGGAACATTGACAACTCTTTTAAAAGAATATCCTATTTCTAATTTATATGACGAAAATGCGAGTGAGAGTATTGGTATTGTATTATCTTTAGAAGATAGTGAGAAAAGTTCTTTACAGGATATTAAAAATATAAAAATCAAGTCGAGTAGAGGTTTTACCATGCCGATAAGTGATTTGGTTGAAGTAAAGGAAGGGACTTTACAAAAAACTATCTTTAGAAAAGATCAAAAAAGTGTGGTATATATTACTGCAGATATGGCTGGAGGATTAGAAAGTCCTGTGTATGCAATTCTAGGAATGGAAGAAAAGCTCAAAAATATCAAGTTACCAAAGGGCTACTCTTTAAATGAATTGTATTTAGAGCAACCTTCTGATGAAAGTAATTTCACTGTAAAATGGGATGGAGAATGGCAAATTACCTTAGAGGTATTTAGAGATTTAGGCGTAGCCTTTATTATTGTAATAGTTATTATTTATATGTTGATTGTTGGATGGTTTCAAAACTTTAAAACACCAATTGTAATGATGGCTGCAATTCCACTTTCATTGATAGGTATTGTATTCGGACATTGGGTATTTGGAGCATTTTTTACAGCAACTTCTTTTATAGGAATGATTGCATTGGCAGGAGTCATGGTGCGTAACTCAATATTGATTATTGACTTTATTGAAATTAGATTGAATGATGGTATTCCGTTAAAACAAGCAATTATTGAAGCAGGAGCTGTACGTACAACTCCTATTTTATTGACTACAGGAGCGGTTGTCATTGGAGCATCAATCATATTATTTGACCCTATTTTTCAAGGGTTGGCAATTTCATTAGTAGCAGGAGCTATTGTTTCTACAGTGCTGACGTTAATTGTTGTACCACTATTGTATTATATGATAGAGAAAGGAAAATATGAAACAAAAGAAGTTGTAATTATTGAAGAAAAAGAAGAAGAAACCTCTTTAGAAGAAAAAGAATAAAACTTATAGGTATATGAATATACAGTATTTATGTACCTATAATAAAACATTAAGTATAAATAGATGAGACGCTCATAATTAGACACTTGGTCATCTGTGAAAAATGACTATATGAATGTCTTATATGATAAAAAACAATAAATATAAGTATATGAAACTATTATTAATTACCTCCATACGAGCCTTTGAAAAAGAGATTAAATCCATTTTAAAACAATCAGAAGTAAAAGCATATAGCTATAAAGACGTTATAGGTTACAGAGATGCTTCAGAGTTTTCGATGCATGCAAATTGGTTTGCAAACGATATGAATGAAGGAGAGGCTATATTGTTTTACGCTTTTATAAAGAAAGAAAAAGTAACACTAGTATTTGACTTGGTAAAAACCTTTAATGACAAGCAAGAATCATTGTCTACCATTCATTTGGCGGTACTAGATATAGAAAAATCAAATTAAAAACAAAATTAGAAATAATGATAAATAGATATATAAATGGCATTGCGGGAGGCTTTATTTTAATAAGTTTGGCTTTAACCCATTTTGTAAATCCAAACTGGTTATGGTTTACTGTGTTTGTAGGTGTTAACCTTTTGCAATCAGCTTTTACAAATTGGTGTTTAATGGGTATAATTTTGAAAAAACTAGGAATAAAAGAAGAAGGAGATAGTTGTAGGGTTTAGTGAACATTTATTAGATTATCTATATCTTAAACCCGAGTTAAATTGCCTTTGGTTTAATATTAGAATTGTTCACTTTGGGGATGATCATTTTTTCATAGACGATACCTAGCAAATCTAGTTAGTTCGTAAAATTGTATAGGGTAAATACATGTTTAATAAAAAACAACCTAAATTAATTTTTTAGGATTCAACGCTAACAAGGCTGAAATTTTTCTTAACCTTATAAGGGTTAATTTCGTTTTACCACATTCTAGTTTACAATACGCACGTTGACTTATACCCAGTTGTGTACCCATATAATTTTGGCTATATCCTTTTTCTAACCTTGCTAGTTTGATTTTTTTAATTGTTTTTTTCATATGCTCAATTTTAAGAAGCAATTTTAAGAAGCAATTTTAAGAAGCAATTTTAAGAAGCAATTTTAAGAAGCAATCAATGATTATACTTGCTTAAGTTATTTATGTCACCTCTCCTTTAATATTCTTATAAGTGCTTATTATTTTGTAAAAATAATTCACTCGCGACAGATTCAAAAATAGGCATTTAAAATTACAATTGCAAATGAATAATTAAAAAGCTATGTCTTAAAAGTTCTAAATTAGAACCTCAGGTTCTAATTTAGAACTTTTAGGGTATTGACAAGCATTGTTTATATGGTGAGATTTGTAAGGTAAAGAAAAAATGAATTTTTTAAATCCTTATAAATAAATCCTTATGAAAACAAAACTACTATTTTTAAGTATTCTCTTTTTTACTACAACTTTAGTAGCACAAAAAAATTCTCTTTTAATTGCTGGCCCTGGTGATGGAGGGATAATACTTCCTTCAAATTATGGGACTGTTTATTTCAACTTTGATAATGCAGGTAATCAGATTAAAAGATCTTTTATAGGTAATAAAACTTCAAATGAAAAAACAGTTACAACGGTTTCAAAAGAAGATGACATCAAAGAAGTCAAAAGTGAATTGGATTATTATCCAAATCCTATAAAAGATGAATTGGCCATTACTTGGGCTAAGAGTAAAAATACTTATATAAATGCGATAGAGGTATTTGATGTTAGTGGTAAATTGATAAAAAGTTTTAACCCCTCAAAAAACAATCAAGAATTACACTTACCCTTTCAAGATATTGCTAGTGGTGTTTATATTATAAAAGCACTTTTTAATAATGGAAAACAAGACTCTTTTAAAGTTATTAAAGAGTAAAAATCTATCTCATAAAATCAGCTACACATGAAAAAATTACTACTCATCATTAATTTGTCAATAGTTTTTGGACTTTATGGTCAAAATTATCAAAGTAGGTCATCAGGTCAGCCAACAGGAAGTTCACAAGAAGTTGGTATTACATCTGGTCAACTTTCAGTTTCTTTAACTGGAGGTGCAACTTATCAAGTACCTATTGCTGTACCTCCAGGGTTAAATGGAGTTGCACCACAATTAAGCTTAGCTTACAACAGTCAAAGCGGGAATGGTTTGGTAGGGTACGGTTGGAATATTTCAGGCATTTCAGCAATAACTAGAATAGCTACTACTAAATTTCATGATGGTTTTATTGATGGTGTAGATTTTGATTCTAATGACAGGTTTGCCTTAGATGGTCAACGCCTAATTTTAAAAAGTGGTGTTTATGGAGGGAACGGTGCCGTATATGAAACTGAAAATTATAGTAATATAAAAGTAATATCTTATGGAAGGTCTAACATTCCTCAATCATTTGAAGTCTTTTATCCTGATGGTACAGTAGCTCAATACGGAAACTCTATAGATTCTAGAGGTGGTACTGTTTGGAGTATTAAAAGATGGTCAAATACTCAAGACATACGTATCAACTACAAGTATGTTAAGGAAGGTGGAAATATATTTATAGAAAGAATAAATTACGGAACTAAAACATCAAATAGTGAACTTAATACAATACAGTTTATTTATAAAACAAGAAACAGACCTGAACATGCTTATGTTTCTGATGGTTTTCAATACACTAACACTAAAATTTTAAGCGAAGTTAAAGTTACTGGTAGCAATACAAATTTTAGAACCTATAAATTAGAGCATGATATTACCAGTTTAGGTTACGAAAGATTGACAAAAGTAACAGAAAAAAGTAGTAGTAAAACTCATAACCCTATACTCTTTACTTATAATGACACCAATAATAATGACTTATTTCACCCTACAACAACTAATTTAGGCTTAACTAATACCAATGCCATAAATACCAGTTATATTTCTGGAGATTTTAATGGTGATGCTAAAATGGATGTCATTGCATATCCAATAACTGGTTCTAAATCTAAAAGAGAATACTGGCTTTTTACTGATATTTCAAATGGAGGCTCTAATTATGCTAAGACACATAAAGTAGGGAAATTTGAAGATATTTTCACAATAAGTTCATTAAATCATAACAATAAATTATTGACCCAGCAAGGTTGGGTTGTCATACAAAAAACATCTTCTTCATATACATTTAAAGTTGCCGGAATAGGTCCCCCAAGTTCAGGGGCGGCTCCTAGTGTATTTTATGAAAAGTCTTGGGGAGTTTAACGGTGATGGTTTAACTGATATATTAGCAATTAGTAAACCATATTCATACAGTACTTGCCATACAGTAAGTGAACCTTGTGATGGCAATCCTCAACTTCAAAACAATGACACTCAAGAAGTAGATGCGAGTTTAAGACCACCTGATGAAGATTGTTGTGAGTGTACTACATATAATAGAAAATCATCAAAAGTTACTTTTATAGATTTAAATAGAAATATAACTTCAGGTTTTTCTAATGTAGCAGGAAGTTTATATGGCTATCTTCCTGATTCTAAAGATGAATACGATATACAAGTAGGTGATTTTAACGGTGATGGTAAATCAGATTTTTTTATTATTCAAAAGGATAAAATGAGTGTGTATTCATTAGACGAAAATAATCATTTAATTACCTTAGCTGAAATTACTTCTGATACAGACATTGACATCAACAAACCTCACTTACTAGGTGATTATAATGGTGATGGTAAAATGGATGTTGTAATACCAACAACTGTAAATCAAGACCGTTGGGCTTTTTATTTCTCAAAAGGTAATGGTTTTCAAAAAAAAGTTGGAACTATTGGTGTGTACTATGTCTTACCTAAACTTTTTGATGGAGGAGGAAGGCAAGACTTTTATTATATACCTAATGATATTAATGGCGATGGTAAAACAGATATTATTTATATAAACAATTCTATATCTAGAACGAGTTTTACCAATTTTAAAGTACTAGAAAATATTAGTGTCAACCCGACTACAATTTCTTTTAATAAAATTTCAGATGCTGTAGGTAATAATAATGGAAATATTGGTATTGGTAAAACCCCACTCCCTGTATTTCTAACCC
>JAMONB010000056.1 GCA_027066745.1 Flavobacteriaceae bacterium | reverse complement strand
TACAGTTTCGGTTGAGGTAAAATACCAAATTTCGATTTTTGACCCTAAGGTCAAAGCTTGTGCCCAGCTTGACGGGGTGTGAAACCAGCGAAATACCTCTATGGTAGTTGGTTTTAAGAAATTTTTTATTTTTTAAAATTTACCTTTTATTTTTTTTACCAAAAATGTTAACCTTTTATAATATGGAGAGACTAAAGGTAAATTTATAAATAAAATAAAATCTTAAATTATGAAAAAATTAATTCTAAAAGTTAAATATGCAGTTATGGCACTATTATTTGTTGCAACCATTTCTTGTGATAAAGACGACTCAGTACCAACAGCTAGTATTCCAACCGTGAGTTATGCTTCGCCTAGCATGGAAGCTCAATTCTTTAAAGAAGGACAATCTACTGCACCAACAGTAAATTGGAATAATAACCAAGGCTTATTTTCTCTAGCCACAGCAGTTGAAGGCTTAACTATCAATGCAAGCACTGGTGTTCTTAATTGGACAAAAGCCTTACCACAGGGTGAACATACGGTTGAGGTTATTGCAAAGAATACTGCTGGGCAAACTACCATAAGTTTAACGTTAAAAAACCCTTTGCAGGGTCAGTTTATTGGAGTATTTAATTCTACCAATATTTTTAAAGTTAAATTTATAGCAGACGGAAGTATAGAGGTTATTGTTGGTACTAATGATAATAATTTAGCAATAGGCACATGGTCTATAGACGGTAATGTTATTACAGCAGATTACACCTATTCTAATGGTGATTGGGATTGGTCTTTTAAAGGAATCTTAACACAAACCGAATCTAAAGTTACTTTAATTGGAGATTTTTATAGAGGACATGGAACAATTCCAGCAAATAAATCTGGAGATTTTAATGTGGTTTTAGAATAAGAACTATTTAATAATTAATATAAACCGAAGCTCATAACTTCGGTTTTTTTATGTTTTAAATTTGCTTGATTATGCTTACTATTGCACTCGTATAAAATTAAGAATAGTAGTATTATGATAAACCGTAAAAATGCTTCAATTGCTAAACTCATCATCCATAAAGTGGGAAATAAATTTAATGATACTAAAAATGCTTTTTCAGATGCAGTTGTACATTTTGATCAAGCCAGTTATGAGTTGATGCTGCCATTTTTATTAAAGCCTTTTACGAGTGTGGTTCAAAGCTATCGGTTCAATCATCATGCTAATGTTGATTTGAATGAAATGAATGCATATACTTCAAAAGTTTTTGATGATGATTCTGAGTTTGTTGAGGTGTCTAAGCATATTTTAATGCATTTGTACGAGCAATCTAATTCGGCTCAAATTAAAACGGGTGATGTGTTGGTGGTCTATTTTAATGATATAAAATATGAAGATATGATTGTAGATGCCATTGGTATTTATAAGATTGAAAATAAGGTAGATTTCTTTCAAACTTATTTAGAAGATGGTAGTTTTGATGTAACTGTACAAAAGGGAATCAACGCAAAGAAAGTAGATAAAGGATGTTTGATTTTGAATACGAGAGATACTGAAGGAAAGATTATTTTAAGTGTTGACAACAATGGTTACGATGCTCAATATTGGACCAACCATTTCTTGAACATTAAATTTGCAGACAATGCCAATCAACATACGCAAAACTATATTGAACTCTGTAAAGATTTCTCAACAGAAGTATTGAAAACAGATTATGGTGTTCAAGAACAAAGTACTTTTTTAGCAAAAACAATAGATTTTTTCAAGGAGAATGAAGTGGTAAATATTGAAACTTTTAAAGAGGAAATTTTTGAAGATGAAAAGCATAAATCGCTTTTTGATGATTATAAAAAAACTTTTGAAAGCGAACAAGATGTGCTGATTAGAAATCAATTCGATGTCGTAGAATCTGTGGTAAAGAAAGAGAAACGAAAGATTAAAACAGAAATAAAACTAGATACCAATATTCAAATTAAGCTAGATATTGATGCTCCTGACGCTTCTAGTGAATATTTAGAATTGGGTTATGATGAGGAACGGAAAATGAGATATTATAAAGTGTATTTTAACGAAGAGAAATAATCTTTGTCATTCCTGTGAAGGCAGGAATCCAGGTTCTTGATCCAATTCTCTTAAAATCGAATCACTCAAACTAACATTTAGAATTACACTGTCACTTTGAGTGATTTTTCGTAGAAAAATAATAACGAGAAGTAGTTGGTTTATGTGTCGAAAATTTTAAATGGAACCTAGTCTCTCTCCTTCAGAGAGAGGTTGGAGAGAGGCTTCAAAAAGCACTTCAAAATGGTTTAGTATTTTTTCCTTCACTTCAACAATATCTATTTTTTTACTCAATTCAACCTCCATAGAAGTCACGGCTTTACCACGAATCCCACAAGGAATAATATGGTCAAAATAGCCCAAATTGGTATTTACATTTAACGCAAAACCATGCATAGTTACCCAACGACTGCTTCGTACACCCATGGCACAAATTTTTCGAGCAAAAGGAGTGCCTACATCCAGCCAAACTCCCGTTTCACCTTCACTCCGTTCACCTTTGATATTGTATTCTGCCAAAACAGAAATAATTACGTTTTCTAAAAAACGTAAATATTTATGAATGTCTGTAAAGAAATTTTCTAAATCTAAAATGGGGTAACCTACTATTTGTCCGAAGCCATGATAAGTAATGTCACCACCACGATCTACTTTGTGGTAAGAAATCTCCTTATCTGAGAGTTGTTTTTTTGATAGTAATAAATTATTGATATCTCCACTTTTACCTAAGGTGTACACATGAGGGTGTTCTACAAATAGAAAATAATTGTCAGTTTTAAGGCTGCTATTTTCTGTTCTATTTTTTTTCTTTACAGTAACAATGCTATCAAATAATTGTTTTTGATAGTCAAAAGTTTCGGCATAGTCTTTAATGCCTAAATCTTGTATGTAGATTGTTTTATTCATTTCTAAATACTAATAAAAATCTAATCCTTCCCTTTGGAAAGGGTTGGGATGGGATTTATTCCTCAAATTCAATTACTACATCAAAAAAAGAAGGGTTATAATTTAGGTCATACATATTAGCTTCTTGCTCTATACCTTTAAAATCAGGTAGAATACGTGTGTTTTCATTACTTACACTTTTTATTTTATAAGGAAAGGTGAAACGTTGTTTAAAACGAATCATATCAGCCATTGGGTTGTCTTTTTTCATGGAGGTGTCTTTTTCTTTAAGAGCTTTTTCAATACCTCTGGCTGTGATTTTTCGAGTAAATTTTTTTCTAGAAAATGTAGTAATATAATGTTCGTTAAAATTAGGAAAGTCATCCTTTTTACTACTTTTTTTCTCTGATTTAGGTTTTAATTTTCCTTTGAAAATGTCTAATTCTTTTATGTTTTGTCCGCTTAGTTTTTCATGAAACCTTTCTAAGTCTGTAATATTTTTAAAATGATATCCAATATTCATTTTTAATTGTTTGCTTATTGAATCAGCTTTTATATAAAGCTCAAAATCTTTTAAAAATGCAATTTTTTTCTGATCTTCTTTACTTAATTTAGCAATGCTGTCTTTTTTTTCTTCTAACATTTTAGAAAAAACAATTAAGGTGTCTATTTGCTGATTAGTACTGTCGCTTTTTGAACTGCCACCCATTTTCATCATTTCACTCATATCAATACCAAGAGAATATTTTCCGCTACCATCTTCATTAAATTTAATTTCTTGAACAATTTCACAACTGGTTAAAAATAAAGTAGCAGTAAATATAATAAACAGGTTTTTAATCTTCATAATTTTCTAGGGTTAGGTGGTGTGAGGCTTTT
>JAMONB010000055.1 GCA_027066745.1 Flavobacteriaceae bacterium | reverse complement strand
ACATTGACTATTGAAGAAAAAAGAAATTTGTATTATGGGTATATACATCACCCTAACTACTCCCCTTATTCAAGCAGAGAATTTACAGATAAAATAAGTGCTATACTTAATAAAAAAACAATAACTCCAGAAGAATATAATAGTATAATAACCTATACAGACGCTCTTTTAAAAGAAAATCCGTTTGATATCAATGCGATGAATTACAAGTTCTATGCATATCAGCAATTAGGTGATTCTTCAGCAGCAATAAAAGTATCTTCGAAAATAAAAATTATAACTGATGCAATTTTAAGTTCTGGAAACGGACTAACTAAAGAAACTGCTTACTTTGTCATTATTCCTACACATGAATATAGTATCTTAAACTTCTTAGGTTATCATTTTGGAGGTAACCAAAGCTTGATTGATCATTATGATTATCTTAGTTTAAAAGAAAATGAGCAAAATATTGAAGGCCTATATTTTGATGTTAGTGTAAGTTTAAATTTCATGAGTAAATTGTTCGAAAAAAAAGAATAACCTTTTTCAATTTTTCATTTGCCAATACATATAGAGTTTGTACTTTTGACAAAACCAAATAGTACATGAACAATACCAAATATGTTTTCGTAACTGGAGGCGTAACTTCATCGCTCGGCAAAGGAATTATTGCCGCATCTTTAGCAAAACTATTACAAGTAAGGGGTTATTCTGTCACCATTCAGAAACTAGATCCGTATATTAATATTGATCCAGGAACCCTGAATCCTTACGAACATGGTGAATGCTATGTCACAAATGATGGTGCTGAAACCGACTTAGATTTAGGACATTACGAACGCTTTTTAAACATCCCTACTTCACAAGCCAATAATGTAACTACGGGTAGAATTTACCAATCTGTAATTGACAAAGAAAGGCGTGGAGATTTTTTAGGTAAAACAGTTCAAGTAATACCTCATATTACCAATGAAATTAAAGAACGTATTCAGCTTTTAGGAAAAACTGGAAAATTTGATATTGTAATAACTGAAATTGGCGGGACTGTTGGTGATATAGAATCATTACCATATATTGAGGCTGTACGTCAATTAGAATGGGAATTAGGCAAAGAAAATGCTATTGTAATTCACTTAACCTTAATACCTTATCTGGCTGCTGCCGGAGAATTAAAAACAAAACCTACACAACACTCTGTAAAAATGTTAATGCAGAGTGGTGTAAATCCTGATATTTTAGTTTGTAGAACTGAACACCATTTATCTGAAAGCATCAAAAGAAAGTTAGCCTTATTTTGTAATGTAAAACAAGAAGATGTTATTGAATCTATTGATGCAGATACAATTTATGATGTTCCTGTTTTTATGCAAAATGAAGGTTTAGATAAAGTAGTATTAAAAAAATTAAACCTTAATGCTGATACAGAACCAGATTTAAGTAAGTGGAATAATTTTTTAAGTAAACATAAAAATCCAAAGCATGCCGTAGAGATTGGTTTGATTGGTAAATATGTTGAATTAAAAGATGCTTATAAATCTATTTCTGAATCTTTTATTCATGCAGGGTCATCACAAGAAATAAAAGTAAATATTCATTGGATACATTCTGAAGAGTTAACACCCACAAATGCTGCTGAAAAATTAAAAAATCTTAACGGCGTTATCGTTGCTCCAGGTTTTGGCGAACGTGGTATTGAAGGTAAAATTTCTGCCGTTCAATATGTAAGAGAAAATAAAATTCCGTTTTTAGGAATTTGTTTAGGGATGCAGATGGCAGTTATAGAATTTGCTAGAAACGTAATTGGTCTTAAAGATGCAAACTCTACGGAAATGAATCCTGCCACAGAATTTTCCGTCATTAGTTTAATGGAAGCACAAAAAAATATTTCTAATATGGGCGGTACTATGCGTTTAGGTGCATGGGATTGTAAATTAAGTAAAAACTCAAAAGTCTATAATGCTTATCAAACAGAAATGATTAGCGAACGTCATAGACATCGTTATGAATTTAATAATAAATATTTAGATCAAATTACCAATGCTGGTATGAAAATTTCTGGTATTAACCCCAAAACAAGTTTAGTTGAAATTATTGAAATACCAGACCATCCTTGGTTTGTTGGTGTACAATACCATCCTGAATATAAAAGTACAGTGCTAAATCCGCACCCTTTATTTGTCGCTTTTGTAAAAGCGTGTTTAGAAAATTCTTAGTATTTTTGTAACTTAAAATTGATGCAAGCATATGTTTAATAATTTAAGTGAGAAACTAGATAAAGCCATTCATGTCTTAAAAGGGCATGGACAAATAACCGAAATAAATGTTGCAGAAACATTAAAGGAAGTCCGTAGAGCTTTATTAGACGCCGATGTTAACTATAAAATAGCTAAAGATTTTACTACTCGTGTAAAAGAAAAAGCATTGGGTCAAAATGTATTGACCACTTTAAACCCTGGTCAATTACTGGTTAAAATCGTTAAAGATGAATTGACTGAATTGATGGGTGGTGAAACAGTAGGCTTAAATCTTAAAGGCTCTCCAACTATTATATTAATGTCTGGTTTACAAGGTTCTGGGAAAACTACATTTTCAGGAAAATTGGCAAACTATTTAAAAACAAAAAAATCTAAACAAGTATTATTGGTTGGGTGTGATGTTTATAGACCCGCAGCCATCAATCAACTTAGAGTAGTTGGTGAACAAATAGATGTTGAAGTTTATGCCGAAGAAGGCAATCAAAACCCTGTTGAGATTGCTCAAAACGCACTAAAACATGCTAAATCTAAAGGAAAAAATATAGTTATTATTGATACCGCTGGTCGTTTGGCTGTTGATGAAGCTATGATGACAGAAATTTCTAATATTCACAAAGCTATACAACCTCAAGAAACTTTATTTGTAGTTGATTCAATGACTGGTCAAGATGCTGTAAATACAGCCAAGGCTTTTAATGATATTTTGAATTTTGAAGGTGTTATCTTAACTAAACTTGATGGTGACACCCGTGGTGGTGCCGCTCTATCGATTAAATCTGTTGTTGACAAACCCATAAAATTTATTGGTACTGGTGAAAAAATGGAAGCTATAGATGTTTTTCACCCTGACCGTATGGCTGACCGTATTTTAGGTATGGGTGATGTTATTTCTTTGGTAGAAAGAGCTCAAGAACAATACGATGAAGAAGAAGCTAGAAAAATTCAAAAGAAAATAGCCAAAAACCAATTCGGATTTGATGATTTCTTAAAACAGATTCAGCAAATAAAAAAAATGGGGAATATGAAAGACCTCGTAGGTATGATTCCTGGCGTTGGTAAAGCCATGAAAGATGTAGATATAGACGATGATGCTTTTAAAGGTATTGAAGCCATTATCCATTCAATGACTCCAACTGAAAGAAGTAAGCCTGTAACAATAAATGCAAGTAGAAAGAAACGTATCGCAAAAGGATCTGGCACTTCAGTACAAGAAGTGAATCAATTGATGAAACAATTTGATCAGATGAGTAAAATGATGAAAATGATGCAAGGTGGTGGTGGTAAACGAATGATGCAAATGATGAAGGGAATGAAGTAATCCCCACTGTCCTACGCATATTTCTCCAAAGGAGAAAAATTATATTAATTGTATTTATAAGTTAAAATGCCTACTGAATACTGAAAACATGATACTACTAGACGGAAAAGCAACCTCAAATCAAATTAAAGAAGAAATAGCAATTGCTGTAAGCAGACGAAAAGCTGAAGGAAAAAAAACACCTCATTTAGCTGCTATTTTGGTTGGTAACGATGGTGCGAGTATGACCTATGTAAACAGCAAAGTAAAATCGTGTG
>JAMONB010000054.1 GCA_027066745.1 Flavobacteriaceae bacterium | reverse complement strand
TACTTCTGAAAGTGCCTATTTAGATAATTAATAGAGGGTTTTATATTTATCGTAGTTTTACAATTTCGTAACATTTAACTCTCAAAATTTAGAAAAATACCTTTTTTTTTATGATATTGCGGAATAGATAATTAAAATTAACCCGTATTTACCATGAATAAAAAATTACTTTACCTACTCTTTTTAATAAGTCCAATGATTACTTTCGCACAAGAAACTGTCGAAAAAGGAATTGATCAAAAAATTGATGAAGCCTTTAAACCATTTTCAGATACTGTTTCTTCCATCATATTTTTTGAAGTTTACAACGGAATTCCATTTGTACTACTATTATTAGTAGGTAGTGCCTTATTTTTTACACTATATTTTGGTTTTCCAAACTTTAGATATTTTAAAACAGCAATCAATATTGTAAGAGGTAAATTTGATGATATAGACCATCATGAATCTGGAAATACAGAACTAGCTATTGATGGAGATATAGTAGACACCATTGAAGATGAAAGTAAAGAAGGAGAAGTAACTCACTTTCAAGCCTTAGCAACAGCGGTCTCAGGTACAGTTGGTAATGGTAATATTGCTGGAGTCGCATTGGCAATTGCATTAGGTGGACCAGGTGCTACTTTTTGGATGGTTGTTTGTGGACTTTTAGGAATGTCAACAAAATTTGTTGAATGTACTTTAGGTGTTCAATACAGAGATGTTGGTGAAGATGGTACTATATATGGAGGACCAATGTATTACATCAGTAAAGGATTAAAAGATAAAGGATTTACCATTTTAGGTAAAATAGCTGCTGTCTTCTTTGCAATTTTCGCGATTGGCGGTTCATTTGGTGGTGGTAATGCTGCCCAATCCAATCAAGCAACTATTGTTTTAAAAGATCTATTAGGCTTAGAAAGTACAAGTGCTGGTGCATGGATTGGTGTTGTATTAGCAGTTTTAGTGGGAATTATTATTATTGGAGGAATTAAAAGAATTGCCTCAGTAACTGAAAAAGTAGTGCCTTTTATGGCTTTAATGTATTTAATTGCTTGTTTATACATTATTTTGAGTAACTTCTCATTAATTGATGATGCTTTTAGTTTGATTTTCAGTGAAGCATTTAACCCTACTGCTATTGGAGTAGGAAGTATTATTGGAGTATTACTAGTCGGTTTTAAAAGAGCTGCTTTCTCTAATGAAGCGGGTGCTGGTTCTGCATCTATTGCACATTCAGCGGTAAAAACAAAATATTCAGCATCTGAAGGGTTGGTAGCTTTATTAGAGCCTTTTATAGATACTGTTGTTATTTGTACCATGACTGCTTTAGTGATTATTATTTTTAATTTTGGTGGTGCTTTTGAATATGGAGGTGAAGGTTCTGTACTCATTGATGGAGTTGCTTATGAAGGTGCAGGAATAACGCAAAAAGCTTTTGCTCAATACATCCCTTATTCAAATATATTCTTAACTATTGCAGTTGTATTATTTGCTGTTTCAACTATGATTTCTTGGTCTTATTATGGGCTACAATCATGGAAATATTTATTTGGAAGAGGTAAAGCTGCTGATATCACTTATAAAATATTATTCTTAATATTTGTTGTTATTGGTGCTGCTGCAAGTATGAAGTCAATTTGGGATTTCTCTGATGCAATGATATTCGCCATGGTATTCCCAAATATGATTGGTTTATTCTTCTTGTTTCCAGTTGTCAAAAAACAGCTGACCAGGTACTTAAATGCCATAAAAGACGCAAAAGCATAAGGAAACAATTTATGAAAAATATCAAATCCCATTTCTGGTATAACAATAGCCAACGAAATGGGATTTTCTTTTTAGCCCTACTCATTATAGTTTTACAACTCATTTATTTCTTTGTAGATTTTTCAACACAGGATACCAGTAATTTAAATTCGTCTGAAATCCTAAAATTCCAAAAAGAGATAGACTCTCTAAAACAATTAAAATCAATAACTAAAACAGTTAAAATCTACCCTTTCAACCCGAGTTTTCTAACCGACTTTAAAGGCTATCAATTAGGGTTATCGACTGAAGAAATTGATAGGTTATTATTATATAGAGCAAAAGGTAATTATATAAATTCTACAGAAGAATTTCAACAGATTACAAAAGTTTCAGATAGCTTATTGAAAGTAATCTCACCTTATTTTAAATTTCCTGATTGGGTGACTAATAAAAAGAAAAATATCATTCATAATTCTTCAACCTCACTCAGAACTGATTTCATTGAAGAACTTCAAAAAACAGCCTCTGATATTCATCAGAATATTAAAGATTTAAATCTAGCTACTGCCAAAGATTTACAAGCCATATATGGTGTCGGAGAAAAACTATCAACACGTATTATAAAGTATCGAAATAAACTAGGCGGTTTTATACTTGAAGAACAACTATATGAAGTTTATTATTTAGATACAGAAATTGCTACTAAAATTTTAGAAAGATTCAACGTTATTGAAAAGCCTAAAATTATAAAAGTAAATATAAATACAGCTACATTTAAAGAGGTACTTTCCATTGTATATATAGACTATACTCTTACCAAAAAAATATTTGAATATAGAGATGAAGTTGCCGAAATACAATCACTAAAAGAATTGAAAAAAATTGATGGATTTCCTCTAGAAAAATTCGATAGAATAGCCCTATATTTGGAGGCTAAATAATCGACCTATGAACACACTATATTTCACAGAAGAGCATGAATCTTTTAGAAAAAGCTTTAAAGAATTTTTACAAAAAGAAGTTGTCCCTCATATTAATAAATGGGAAAAAGACGGGAAAATTGAACGGTTTATCTGGAAGAAGTTTGGAGATATGGGTTATTTTGGACTCAATTCGCCTGAAGCTTATGGTGGCTTAGGTTTAGATCTTTTTTATACTACTATTTTTTTAGAAGAATTACAAAAAATAAATTCTAGCGGATTTGCTGCCGCTATGTGGGCACACGCTTATTTAGCGATGACTCACATAAACAAAGAAGGAGATGACCGTATTAAAAAAGCATATTTGACACCTAGTATTGAAGGTGAAAAAATAGGTTGCTTATGTATTACCGAACCATTTGGTGGCTCTGATGTTGCTAGTATGAGAACCTCTGCTATAAAAAAAGGAGACACTTATATTCTTAACGGGTCTAAAACATTTATTACCAATGGTGTTTATGCAGATTACATGGTGGTTGCAGCAAAAACTCAACCTGAACTAGGCAATAAAGGCATGAGTATTTTTATTGTAGATAGTAATACCCCTGGAATTTCAACAACCAAACTAGACAAGTTAGGCTGGCGTGCTTCTGACACTGCTGAAATAGCTTTTGACAACGTTAGTATACCTGCTGAAAATTTAATGGGAGAAGAAGGTAAGGGCTTTCCCTATATTATGCAGCATTTTGCTTTAGAACGTTTAGTTATGGCTATTAACGCTCATTCTAGATCTGAATATGCTATTGAATATGTATTGGAATACATGAGTGAAAGACAAGCTTTTGGTAAAACCATTAATACTTTTCAAGCTTTACGTCATAAAATAGCAGAAATGGCTAGTGAAGTAGAAATGTGCAAAACATTTAATTATACTGTTATAAAGCGTTTAAATGATGGAGAATATGTAGTAAAAGAAGCGACTATGGCAAAATTAGTTTCCACTAAAATTGCCGACCAAGTGGCTTATGATTGTTTACAATTATTAGGTGGTTATGGTTATATGGAAGATTATCCTATGGCACGATTGTTTAGAGACAGCCGCTTAGGACCAATCGGTGGTGGCACTAGTGAAATTTTAAAAGAAATTATTGCTAAGATTGTTATTGACAAGAAGTCG
>JAMONB010000053.1 GCA_027066745.1 Flavobacteriaceae bacterium | reverse complement strand
CTAAAAAATATTCAATGACAGTTTTTATGTCGAACTGTATTGGGAAAACAGGTGTGTATAAAGGAGCAGGAAAGACTTCGGTTTGGAATAAAAAAGGAGAGCTTTTAAAACAATTAGATAAGAATAAAGAAGGGATATTAATATATGATACAACTTCTAATGAAACACTATTAAAATATATGTAATATGTCATCATTCAATTCAAATAAAAAAGAGGCAACTTCATGTAGTATAACTGATGATGGCTGTAAAACAAACACTTCCAAAGAACATTTAGGTGAATATTGGTGCTCAATGTATACTGATGTTGATATTACGAAATTAGGTTGGTATGAAGAAGAATCTGCACCAAGTTTAGAATTAATTAAACGGAGCCAATTAACTAAAAATGCTTTACAATTTCATGTAGGTGCAGGATCAACAACCTTGATAGATAGTTTGATTGTAGACGGTTATACTAATTTAGTAGTCAATGATATTAGCAGTTGTGCATTAAATAAAATTAAGAATAGAATAGGAAAGCAGCAAGAAACCATAGAATGGATAGTTGATGACTTAGTAAACCCGAGGGCATTAGAAGATATGCCTAAAGTCGATTTGTGGAATGACAGGGCTGTACTACACTTTTTTACAGCAAAAAAAGATCAAGATGCTTATTTTAAGTTGTTGAATGCCAAGGTTAAGAAAAACGGATTTGTAATTCTTTCGGTTTTTAATCTAGAAGGAGCTACAAAGTGTAGCGGATTAGCAGTTAAGCGATATAATGCAAAGATGCTTCAAGAAAAATTAGGAACAACTTATCGATTGTTAGAAAATTTTAATTATATCTATACAATGCCAAATGGTGAAGATAGACCTTATGTTTATACCTTATTTCAAAAAATTTCTTAGCAAGATAAAACTCATAATAATAAAAGACTAAATTTGTTGATTGACAATAAAAATACATGAAACGAGTATGATAGATTTTGGCTGCCTAATGAAAATGAATAAAATCAAGCAGTCCCGAAGCGTCGAGATGGCAGATGAAAAAACAATAGATAAGAGCATATGAAATCAATTCCCTTCCATAAAACAGGATATTTTTCTAAGACAATATGTGATTATTTAGATGAAAACAAGGCGATTGAACCTTTTTTTAATAATTTCCCTAACCTTAAAGGTTTTAAAAAACAAATTGAAGAAAAACGAATGTCTGGTCGAGCGGAGTCGAGACCTTTTCTTGTTAAATCCCTCAAAAATCAATACCAAAATATAAAGACTTCAAAGGATACGGAGCAGAATATTCAATCACTTATAAAAGAAAATACATTTACAATAACGACTGGGCATCAATTGAATTTATTCACAGGTCCTTTGTATTTTTTATATAAAATTGTTGCTACAATAAACTTAGCGAAACGGTTGAAGGTAGAATTTCCTAAAGAGAATTTTGTGCCTGTCTACTGGATGGCTACTGAAGACCATGACTTTGATGAAATTAATTATTTCAATTTTAATGGCAGGAAGATAAGATGGAATAAAGAAAGTAATAGTGCTGTTGGAAGATTGTCAACTGAGGGGTTAGGTGACGTTGCACAGGTTTTTAAACAGCTATTAGGAGCATCAAAAAATGCAGATTATTTGGTGAAATTATTTAAAGATGCCTATCTCAAACACGAATCGTTAACAGCTGCTACACGGTATTTAGTCAATGAATTATTTGGAGAATATGGGTTGGTAATTATTGATGGTGATGATAAAATTTTAAAAAGACAATTTATACCTTTTGTAGCAGATGAGTTGAGTAATCAAACAAGTTTTAAAAAGGTTTCAGAAACCATTCATGAGCTAGGAAAAGAATATAAAATTCAGGTGAATCCACGTGAGATAAATTTATTTTATTTAACTGATAAATTAAGAGCACGTATTATTTATGAAAAAGGAATTTATAAAGTTGTAGATACTAACATTTCATGGACAAAAGAAGGAATACTAAAAGAACTCTCTGAGTTCCCTGAAAGATTCAGTCCGAATGTAATCATGCGGCCTTTATATCAAGAAGTAGTACTGCCTAACCTTTGTTATATTGGAGGTGGAGGTGAATTAGCTTATTGGCTTGAACTGAAAGCTTATTTTGAAGCGGTAAAAGTACCTTTTCCGATATTATTATTACGAAATTCTGTGCTGTTAATTACAGAAAAACAGTTCAAGAAAGCAGAAAAATTAAATATTTCTATTGAAGAATTGTTTTTAACTCAAGAGAAATTAATTAATAAAAAAGTTAAAGAAATTTCTAAAATTAAGATTGATTTTTCTAAACAAAAAACCTTTTTACAAGAACAGTTTAAAAGCCTTAAAAACTTAGCTTTGAAAACAGATAAGTCCTTTGTTGGTGCGGTAAAAGCACAAGAGAAAAAACAATTAAATGGTTTAGAAGTCTTAGAAAAAAGATTGCTAAAAGCTCAAAAAAGGAAGTTAAAAGATGTTGTTAAGCGAATTGTATTGTTGCAAAATCAGTTGTTTCCTAATCAGAGCTTAGAAGAGCGGCAGCGTAATTTTTCAGAAATATATGAGCAGTATGGCTCAGCATTAATTCCTAAATTAATAAATACACTTGATCCTTTAAAAGGAGAGTTTTATTGTATTCTTATTTAATATGAAGAAGAAATTTTTAACCATCCTTTTTATTGCAATTAGCTTGTTGGTTCTTGCAGTTTTTATCCCAAATTATGTGATTGTAAATAATGCGTCCGACAAGATGTATACTGATCTTAAAAGCATAAAAAAGAATAAAGTAGGTTTATTGCTTGGCACATCAAAACTGTTGGCTAACGGAAGAATAAACCTGTATTATCAATTTAGAGTAGATGCTGCAGTTGCTTTATACAAAGCAGGTAAAATTGATTTTATATTGGTAAGTGGTGATAATAGTACCGTTGACAATGATGAGCCAACTGATTTTAAAAATGATTTGATAAAGGATGGTGTACCTGCAGAAAAAATAATTTTAGACTATGCAGGTTTCAGAACCTTAGATTCGGTGGTGAGAGCTAAAGAAATTTTTGGACAAAGTGAAATTACAATCATTTCACAACAGTTTCACAATGAAAGAGCAATCTATTTGGCTGAAAAATATGATATTTCTGCAATAGGCTTTAATGCTAAAGACGTCTCAGGACGCTATGGTTATAAAGTGCAGCTTCGTGAGTATTTGGCAAGAACAAAGGTGTTTGTTGATTTGGTTTTTGGTGTAAAGCCTAAGTTTTTAGGAAAAAAAATAGCAATTGATTAAATTTTTGTCTGTACCTGAAGTAATTTAAATTGGTATTAGGAGTGTTTTCATTTTGTATAATCGAAAAGAATTCCTCTAGGCTCTGTCACGCCTTCATGTAGCCATTTTGGCGGAAGAAGGCCTCGAGGTTTCCGATTCACCTCACCTTGGGAGAGGTCGAAACTGCCTTTCTGCAGTTTCGGGTGAGGTAAAATACCAAATTTCGATTTTTGACCCTAAGGTCAAAGCTTGTACCCAGCTTGACTGGGTATGAAACCAGCGAGATACCCCTATGGCTTGCCTAGGGGATAGTTGGTTTCAAGAATTTTTTTATTTCCTGACGTTTAAAAATATATTGTTTTTCGTTTGGGTAGTTGTAGCTTACTTTTTCAGTATAACTTTGTAGAATATCTTTCTCAGTAATGTCAAGATTTAGTTCTTCTTTTAATTCGCGAATTATTCCACTAATAAAATCTTCACCTGCTTCTAATCCGCCTTGAGGGAATTTATAACCGCCATCTCTAGGGGAAGAACCTATTAACCTGAGTTCGACTTAAGATTTGTTTGCAGTTTAGATGAATTTTTATCAAAGATATACCAGAT